>JAICSG010000572.1 GCA_025937035.1 Thermoanaerobaculia bacterium
GAGCCTCGCCTGGGCCCGCCGCGCCGCCTGGATCGCTCTCGCCCTGGCGGCCCTCGGCGGCCTGCTGATGGTCGAGGGGCTCCGGCTGACCCTGGCGGGCCTGGCCCGCAACCGCGGGCTCGCCGCCCAATCGGCCGGCGACTTGAAGCTCCTGCGCGAGCTGAAGGAGATCGGCGCCATGGCCGAGGAGACCCAGCGGTTGCGCGCCGGGCTGGCCGGCAAGACGGCGCCTTGGCCGCGGGTGGCCGAGCCGGTGGCCTCCTTGGCCCGCAAGCTGCCGTCGGAGGTCGGCTGGGAGCGCCTGCAGGTCAAGGACGGCACCCTGGAGCTGGAGGCCTCGGCCGCCGGCCCGGAGCCCCTGGCCCGGCTGGAGGCCCTGCGCCAGACCCTGGAGGGCTCGCCGGGGATCGTCAATCTTTCCTGGGGCGCGCCGGACACCGGCGCGAAGAGCGCCCGCCCGCGCCAGGTCTTCCGGGCCACCCTGCGGGAGGCACCCCCCGCGGCGCCCCAGGAGGGACGGCGATGAGCGCGGCCTGGCGCTACACCGCGATGATCCTGACCGGGGCGGTCCTGCTGCTGGGGGGCGGGATCTACACGTTGCGCTCCGGCCTGGCCGTCAGCCGCGGCCCGCGCGCGGCGCAGGAGGCCCGCAAGATCCTCCACGATCTCGGCGGCGGGCCCGGGCTCGCCGCGCGCAAGGCCCGCCTGGCCCGGATCCTCGCCCGGCTCCGGGAGGAGCAGGCGGCCCGCGGCTCGGACGCGGCGGCGTTCAGCCGGCGCATCGAGGAGACCTTCGCCGGGCTCGGCCTGGAGCTGACCTCGTCGAGCGAGTGGCAGCCGGTGCCCAAGCTCAAGCTCGACGGCGCGGCGGCCTTCGAGCGCACCCTCGTGGGCACCGGCCCCTTCGACCGCCTGCTCGACGCCGTCGCCACCCTGGAGAGCTGGCCGGACCAGCCCCGGGTGCGCGCCCTGTCGGTCACCCGCAAGGGGCCCGGCCAGGTCGCCTTCACCCTGGAGATCACCGCCGTGCGGTCGATCCTGAAGGAGAAGGCGAAGGAGAAGGAGGGGCAGAAGCATGCCGGCGGGTAGGATCGCCCTCCTCGCCGGCGGGCTGCTGCTCGCCCTGGGCGCGCTCTTCCTGATCTTCCGGGGCTTCGGGGGCGGGGCCGCCGCGCCGGCCGATGCCGCGCCCGAGACCTCGGCCGCCGCTCCGGCGGCCGGCGGAAAGGGGGAGAAGGAGCCGCCGCCCAAGTGGCAGAGCTTCATGCGGCCGGACGAGCGCCAGGCGCCGTCCCGCCCCGTCGTTCACCTGGCGGGGGAGGTGCCCAACCCCTTCGACCGCCTGCCGGCCGCTCCCGCCGCCGCCGTCGCCAGGACGGAGAATCCGGGGCTCCGGCTGGAGGGGATCTCCGCCGCCGGCGGCCGTCCGGTGGCGCTCGTCTCCGGCCACGCGGTGCGGGAGGGGGGGACGGTCTCGGGCCTCCGCGTGGCGCGGATCGGCGGTGGGACGGTGACCCTCGCCGCGCCGGATGGCGGCCGTCTCGAGCTCGCCCTGGGCGCGCCGGCCCCGCCGCCGATCGCCGCGCCGGCCGGGCCGCGGGCTCCGGCGCCGGCGCGGAGCCGGATCGCCGGCGACGCCAAGCCCCATTCGCCCCCGCCGCCCCCGGCGGCCCTGCAGCCCGCCGACCGGGCCCGCCCGGCGCGGGGAGGCGGCCGGTGAGCCGCCTGGAGACGGCCGGCCTGCCCGGCGCCCGGACGCGGCTCCCCGCCGTGGCGGTCAACGCCCTGGCCGACCTGGTGGCGGCGGGCTTCGGCATCGCCCAGGCGCTCGCGGCCCTCCCCCGGCAGTCGTTGAAGAAGCGGGCCGCGCGGCAACTGGCGGCCGAGCTCTCCCTCCTCCAGGCCGGCGGATCGCTCGACGCCGCCCTGGACCGGCTGGGGCTGGAGATCACCGCCGCCTCCATCCGCGGCTCGCAGGCGCGCGGCGCGGACCTGGAGGCGGCCCTGCGCGCCGACGCCCAGGCCCAGGCCGCCACCGCCGACGCGCTGAGCAAGACGCGCCGCCGGATCGAGCTCTTCGCGCTCGTCCTCGCCGGCCTTTCGATCTCGACGTTCTACCTGTCGTTCGTCACCGTGCCCGGCCTGATCCGCAAGCAGACTCAAGGGCTGCCGGCGGGCTGGCAGACGCCTCCCGCCCTCCAGCAGTTCGAGAGCTTCCGCAACCTGTGGCTGGCCATCGGCGGGGCCCTCCTGCTGATGGCGGTGGCGCTGGTGGTCGGCTTCGCCGGCTTCCTGGGGCGGGAGCGCTGGCGGGCCTTCCTCCAGGACCTCCGGCTGCTGCTGCCGTTCCTGCGCTCCCACGCCATCCACGCCAGCCGCGCCCGGCTCCTGGAGGCGCTCGCCTTCGAGGCCGCGGCCGGCCTGCCGGCGAACGACACCCTGCGCCGCGTCCGCCAGCGGGAGCCGGTGCCCCGGCTGGCCGCGGCGCTGGAGCTGGGCGCCAGGCGCCTGGACGCCGGAGACCCCTGGGCCACCTGCCTGCGGGGCACCCTGCTCGACGCGCCGATGCTCGCCGATCTGACCGCCCTCGCCGGCTACGGGGCGCGCCCCACCAAGGGGCTGCAATGGGCCGCCGCGCAGAGCCGGGAGGAGGCGGTCAAGGGGCTGCGGCGGGCGGTCACCGGCGTGGCGGCCCTCCTGCTGATCCCCTCCTTCGCCTACCTCCTGGTCCTCATGCACGTGGCCTCCGTGACCGCCGCCATCGCCCAGGTCGAGTCGATCCGCCTGGAGATGGAGACCCTGACCGGCGAGGTGGACCAGATCCTCGCGCAGGGGCATGAATAATTCGCAGCCGATCGCTCGATTTCGTACTATCATCGTCTCATGCCTTTTGAAAGTGGGCGGCCGGAGCCTCCGGAGAGGCTCGGGCCGTACCGCCTCGACCATCTGCTCGGCAGCGGGGGCATGGGGGCGGTCTGGCGCGCGTGGGATGAGCGGCTCGAACGCTGGGTCGCCCTGAAACAGATCCGCGCCGACATGACCCTGCGCCACGGCCGTGAGCGCCTGCGGCGCGAGGCGCGGGCCGTGGCGCGCCTGAATCATCCGGCGATCGTCCATATCTACGACATCCTGGAGGGGGCGGACGGCGACTGGATCGTGATGGAGCTGGTCGAGGGCCGGACCGTCCGCTGCCTGCTCGACGAGGAGGGAGCGCTGCCGCCGGCGCGCGCCGTCAAGCTCTGCCGCGAGATCGCCGAGGGGCTGGCCGAGGCGCACGCGCAGGGCGTCCTGCACCGGGACCTCAAGGCCAACAACGTGATCGTCGGCACCTCCGGCCGGGCCAAGATCCTCGACTTCGGTCTGGCCAAGGAGATCCCGGGCGAGGGGGACACGGACACCCAGGACCTGACGGGCTCGACGCCGGGCCTGATCCTCGGCACCGCGTTCGCCATGTCCCCCGAGCAGGTGCTCGGGCGGCCGCTCGACCAGCGCTCCGATCTCTTCTCTCTCGGCTCGCTCCTCTACGAGATGCTGACGGGCGACGCCCCCTTCCGCGCCGAGAGCTCCACGCTGTCGCTCACCCGGGTGCTGCACTACAAGGTGCCGCCGCTCCACGACTCCCATCCCGGGCTGCCGCCGGAGATCTGCGACCTGGTGGACTGGCTGCTCCAGAAGGAGCCGCACCGCCGTCCCCAGTCGGCGGCCGAGGTGGTCGCGGCGCTGGGCTCCGCGTCC
>JAICSG010000760.1 GCA_025937035.1 Thermoanaerobaculia bacterium
TGCCGGGTGTTCCCCCCGGTGTTTTTGCGGGTGTTCCCGGGCGGGGCGCGCCTGGGTGGGCCCCCCCGCCGCCCAGGGGTCCTGGCTCGCTCCTCCGGCACGCGCGATCCGGGACTCGGGATCGCCGACGTTACAGGCCTCCGACCACCAGCGCTGGAGCAGCAAGAAGAATTCCCTTTCTTTGTCCGCCTCGCGCCATACCGCCAGCGCCTGGGCCACGAGGTGCTGCACGCTCTCCAGCGGCTCGGCGGCGAGGTCGAGGAGATACGGCTCGACCACCCCGACCGAGATCAGGCCGATGAGGCTCAGCGACTCCACCAGGACCTGATGGAGCTGCATGGAGCCGTTCTTGGTGCGGCTCAGGGCGCGCTCCGCCGCCAGGCGCGCCGCGCTCACCGCCACCGGCTCGGACCGCTCGGACGCCGGCTTTCCCTCCGGGGCCGGCTCCGCCGATTCCGCCGCCGAGACCCGGACCATCTCCGTGAGCGCCGGCAGCGTGGCCAGCAGGCGGCGGCGCTGATGGTTCCAGGCCACCTGCAGGATGTCCATGCGGCGCCGGCGCGAGCCGCACTCGATCCGCAGGAATCCACCGTCGACCGGCGTCTGCTTGAAGTACGCGGCGAAGCGCGACAGGTCCCGGTAGTCGAACTGCGAGAACAGCGGATCGGTCTCTCGCCAGGTGGTCCCGACCAGGATCTCCAGCCCCGCGAACAGCAGGTCGTCCGGCAATCCGTCGAGCAGCACGAGGCCCACCACCAGCATCTGATCGCGATCGTCGAACTGGAGGTACCACTGGCGGATCGCCGCGGCGTCGCCGGCGAGCTCCGCCAGGCTGACCGCCACACCCTCGGGAGTCGGCAGGGCTCGCCCCTCGACCAGAGACATCACGAAGGCGTGGATGCGCTCCGGGCTCTTGAGCGTCTCGACCGCGCGCGCCAGAGGCACTCCTCCGATCCTCAGGTCCCCTTCCGACGCCTCGCTCAGCAAGCCCTCCGGGATCTCCAGGTCCGAGCCGAAAAGCTGCTGCTCGAGATAGACCGCCAGCCGGTCGCGCCCGTAGTAGGTCTCCCAGGAGAGCTCGTGCCACAGGCGCGCCTCCAACGTGCCATCGGGGATGTCCCACTGCTTGCGGGTACAGTCGGTGGTGACGATCGCGTAGCCCCCTCGTTCGAGCAGCAGATGACGCAGCTTGGCGGGGCTGTAGCCCGCGACGAGGGACTGCGAGATCTCGGTCAGCAGCAGGATCGTGGCACCCTCCTCCTGGAAGGCGGTCTCGATCCGCTGGGGATCCTTCCCACGGCACCGCTCGCGGAGGGTGACGCGGTGTCCCGGACCGGAGAGCCGGCGGTACAGCAGGTAGGCGACGCGGCGGGCGCACTCGGACTTGTCCTCGAGATCTCCGGCGAGGATCAGCAGCCGGTGCTCGGCGAGGATGTCCGTGAGCTCCCCGGCGCGCGGCGGATCGGGAAAACCCGTCGCCTCCAGCTTGTCCAGGTTGAGCTCGTAGAAGTGGCTCTCCCCCACAACTCTGTAATTACTGATCTGGCCGACCTGCAACCCGCCGCTGATCTGCCCGATCCGGCCGAAGTTGATGGCGGCCCCCCCCTCCGCGACCGCCACCGTCTGCTCGATCGTCTCCATATCCATGGTCTCTCCCGCGAGATCCGCTCGTCGCGCTGTTCGGTGCCTCGACGATCCAAGACACCCGGAGCCCCTTTTTGTTGAGACAACAATTCGGCCGCGACCGTGTCTCAGACCTGGAGACCGGGTATCAGGCAAGGTGCACGGCGTCCGAGGGAGGATACGAGCTTGATCGGCATCGAGCGTAAGACGGAGTTTTTGGGATCGGGTGCCTACAGCACCGTGTCCGCGGAATGGGATCCGCTCCTCGGCCATGCCGTGGCGGTCAAGGAGCTGAGCAGCCCCTTCGCCCAGAACGAGGAGCTCTCGCGCGTGTTCCTGGCGAAAACGGAGCGCCTGTTCGATCTCGAGCACGAGCACGTGCTGGAGATCTATCGCGTCGATGTCAGCCGCCAAGCCCCCGCGTTCGTCCGCGAGATCGCGGAGGGGACGCTCGAAGCCGCCGTTCTCGCCGGCCCCCTCCCCCCGGCCAGAGTCGAGGAGGTCCTGCGCCAGGCGCTCCTGGGGCTGCGGGCGATGCACGCGCGGGGCGTGATTCACGGCGCCGTGAAACCCAGCAATCTCTTCCAGTGCGGCGACCGGGTGAAGGTCGGAGATTTCGGCATGATGGGTGTCCCGGGAGCCCCTCCCGCCGCCGTGAGCCCCTATGTCGCCCCCGAGCTGTTGCGCGGCGAGGCGGCGTCTCCCGCCTCCGACCTCTATGCTCTGGGCATCGCCGCCTACGAGCTCCTGCTCGGCAGAGCCCGCTTCGAGAAGATCTCCCGCCTCGACCTGCCGCCTCTCGACGAATTGCTGCCCGGTGTGCCCAAGCCGCTCGCGCTCGCGGTCGAGCAGATGACGCGAAAGGCCCTGGCCTACCGCACACCCGACGCGGACCAGGCCCTCGCGGCGCTCGGCGCGCTGGAGGCCAGCGGAGCGCGCGGCTCCTCTCCTCTGTCGGGCACGGGGACCAGCGCTCTCGACGCCCGCCTGCGGCCGGAGGCTCCCAAGCCGGTGGTGGACGTCCAGAAGATCAAGTGGATCGTCGCGAGCGCCGCCGCGGTCCTCCTCGTCGCGTTCGGCGTAGCCGCCACGATCTTCCTGCGCGGTCAGAGCTTCACAGGGATTTCCGCGGTGGCTCCGAAAGCCGCTCCGGCGAAACCCGGCCCGTCCCCACAGCCTCCGCCCGCGGCGGCTCCCCAGGCCGCGGCCACGACCGCTCAGGCTCCCACCACACAGGGCACGGCCGGATCGACCTCGGTCCCCACCGCTCCGCCACAGACGCAGCCCAAGCCAGCGCCGTCGCCCCA
>JAICSG010001188.1 GCA_025937035.1 Thermoanaerobaculia bacterium
GCAAAAGACTTTTCACCGGCCGCGAAAGGTCTTTTGGCCCGAGGAAAGGCCTTTTGGAAAACGACTTCGATCAATCGATCAGATTTCTGTTGACGCGGCGGAATCGAAAGCTTACAGTCCGCCCCGCTTTGGGTTGTTCTGATCTTTGACAGACGACGTACCGGACGGGGGCGGAAAACGGGGCCGCCCCCGCCGGCCCTCCTTTCCGCGGCCACCCACCCGGAGGCCGCGGGCTCCTGCGTGGCGGCGTACGCGCCGTAGAAATCGTAAAATCGGCCGGCCCATGAAGCTCGCCATCTTCCTCTGCCTCTTCCTCCTGGCCTCCCCCGCCCTCGCCGACCGGGTGCGCATCCTGGCGACCGACCGGCAGGCGGCGGAGGCGCGGGTGGAGATGGTGCTGGCGGCCCGGGAGGAGATCCTCGCCTCGGCCTTCATCTTCGGGGACGACCCCTTCACCCTCACCAGCCTGGGCCTGCTGCGCGACGCCGCCCGCCGGGGGGTGCGGGTGCGGTTGATCGTGGACGCCCAGTGGAACCGCATTCCGCGCGCCGTCCAGGCCCACCTGAAGGCGGAGGGGATCGAGATCCGCGAGTACCACCCCTTCCGCCTCGACCGGCCGCTCTGGCTCGTCCGGCGGATGCACGACAAGCTCACGGTGGCCGACGGCCGCGCCCTGCTGGCGGGCGGGCGCAACATCGAGAGCACCTACTTCGGCTTCGGCCACCAGATCCGGTCGAAGAACTACGTCGATTGCGACCTCCAGGTCGAGGGAGATGCCGCCGCCGAGGCCCGCCGCTACTTCCTGGCCCTCTGGTCGAGCCACGAGGTCCGCCCCGTCCGCGCGCGGGCGGCCGCTCCCGAGATCGCCGAGGCCGCGCGCCTCCTCGATCATCACAAGGCCTGGCTCGACGCGCGGATCGAGGAGGCGCGGAACGATCCCGACCGTCCACCCGCCCTGCTCGTGGAAGCCGGGCCGGTCCGCTTCCTCCACGATCCCGTGGGCCACCGGGACCGGACCCGCAAGGTGGGCTCCGAGCTCCGCGACCTCCTTGGGCTCGCCCGCGAGTCGGCCGTGATCGAATCCCCCTACCTCGTCCCCTCCCGCGCCTTCCGGAAGGCCCTGGACGAGGCGCTCCGCCGCGGGGTCCACGTCCGCATCCTGACCAACTCGCTGGGCGCCACCGACAATCTCTGGCCCCAGGCGGGCTACGTCGGCCACAAGAGAGACCTGGTGCGAAAGGGCGTCGAGCTCTGGGAGTACCAGGGCCCCGAGTGCCTCCACGCCAAGGCCGCGGTGATCGACGGCGAGACGGTGATCGTGGGCTCCTACAACCTCGATCCCCGCTCCGAGAGCCTGAACACCGAGCTCGCCCTGGTCGTCCGCGACCGCCCGCTGGCCACGGAGATGCGGACCCTGATGGACGGTCACCTCGACAAATCGGCGCGGATCGACGCCCGGGGCTTTCCCGAAGGGGCCACGGAGCCCTACCCGGGCGTCCCCCGGAGGAAGGTCTGGAAGCTGCGCCTGCTGCGGTTGCTGGCGCCGGTGGTGCGGGGGCAGCTGTGAGCGGGGGGACAGGGTAAGATCCGTCTCTATGCAGACCTCGCCGGCCTCCTACGAAGAGGTGCTCTCCGCGCCCCCCCTGCTCCACCC
>JAICSG010000563.1 GCA_025937035.1 Thermoanaerobaculia bacterium
GACTTCGACTGGCAGCCTTCCGGAGGAGCCCCGCTCCCGCCTGCCGCCCCGTCGGGCCGTGTCTCGCCCAACCTGGACGACACGGGGGGCCTGAGCTGGCTCGACGAGGCGGACCAGCATCGCACGGCCCAGAGCGCCGGCTCCGACAGCCTGTTCGACGAGGAGGACGACTTCTTCGACCTCGCCGCCGAGCTGGAGCAGGAGCTCTCGGGGGAGGAGCTCTTCCCGGCGGGCGAGGCGATGGCGCAGCCGGCCGAGCAGTCGCTGGAGGAGATCGTCGAGGGGTTCAAGAAGGGGGTCGCCGAGCACCTCTCGCCGACCGACTACGACACCCACTTCAACCTCGGCATCGCCTACCGCGAGATGGGGCTGCTGGACGAGGCGATCGGCGAGTTCCAGGTCGCCGCCAAGGACGCCGGCCACCTGGTGCTCTGCTGCTCGATGCTGGGCCTCTGCTTCCTCGACAAGGGGCTCCCCGAGCTGGCCGTCAAGTGGTACCGCCGGGGCCTCGAGGCGCCCAACCTGGCCGAGGAAGACCACCTCGGCCTCCTCTACGACCTCGGCTGCGCTTATCTGGCCGTGGACGACAAGGCCTCCGCCTACAAGGCCTTCGTGGACCTCTACGGGATCAACAACGGGTACCGGGACGTGGTGGCGCGGATCGAGGAGCTGGGGCGGTAGGGTGATCCGAGCCCATTGCCGCGCCCTGAATCCAGTGGGATAATCCCACCATGGCGATTTCAACAGCGGATGCCAAGCGTCGCGTAACTCTCCCGACGGCAAAACCTGGGGATGTCTTCGAGATCCAGAGCCAGGGGGAGGGGCGTCTGCTCCTGGTGCGTCTGGAGCCCCCGAAGCCGGAGCCCGGGATGAGTAAGGAGCGTTCCCTCGCGGCTATTGCCGCCGCCCCTCTTCGGCCCCGGATGTCCTGGGAGGCCCTGAAGGCGTTGACCCGGGAGCCATGATCCTTCTCGACACGAATGTCCTGATCTACGCCTCCACCGAAGGATCACCCTTCTTTGAGTGGGCCCGCCAGACGATCTCCACCGGCGCCGAGAAGGGGGGAGCGGCGGTCAATACGGTCAGTCTCGCGGAGGTCTGCGTGGGAGATACCGAGCCGGAGACCGTTGCCGATCGGCTCCGGAGCTGGGGCATCACTCTTCTGGACCTTCCCATGGCCGCCGCGGAGCCCTGTGCCCTGGCCTACCTGAGGTATCGGGAGCGCCGGCGCGCGGAGTCCGGCCGTGACGCGCCCTCAGTGCCACTGCCGGACTTCTTCATCGGCGCCCATGCTCAGGTCATGGGTTGGCCTCTCGCGACAGCCGACGCGGGACGTTTCCGGACCTACTTCCCTTCGGTCGTCCTCCATACGCCTTGAGAGGCCGGGGAGCCTTGCGCCCCCCTCCCCGACCTTATACCTTTACCCGCCATGAGCAGCGCCCACGACAACCGTCTTCCTCACAACGTGCACCTTCAGGCCAAGCGGCGCGTCGGCGTGCGCCGGGTCGACGAGTGCGGCACGCTGGACGAGATCTTCCGTTCCTGCCTGCCGGCCTTCGGCGGCGCCTACTTGCGGCGGGTCTATTCGCTGCTCGATCAGGCGATCGGCGCCGGGTGCCCGCTGACCCTGGCGATCGCGGGGCCGGTGACGGTCTCGGGACAGCATCAGACCTGGCTGATCCCCCTGCTGGAGACCGGCTGGGTGGCCTACCTCAGCACCACCGACGCCGTCTGCTATCACGACGGCCACCGCAGCCTCGACGAGCATCCGGACCCCATCTTCGAGGTCCCCATCTTCGGCGACGACGGGGTGCTGCGCGACGAGAAGACGATCCGCGTCACCGACATGGCGTTCGACGAGGACGTCTTGTTCCAGCAGGACCGCTTCATGACCGCCTGCCTGCTGCGCCCGGAATTCCAGAAGGCGATGACCGGCACCGAGCTGCGCTACCTGCTCGGCCGCGTCTTCGCCGCCCAGGAGGAGAAGAACGGCGTCACCCCCGGGCTGCTCGCCACCTGCTGGCGGCTGGGGGTGCCGATCCTGGTCGGCGCCCCGGGCGACGGCAGCCTCTTTCTCAACTCGATGAAGCTGTGGGCGATGAAGCAGGCGGGGCTGCTCGAAAATTATGATTTCTCGCTCGACCTCCACGCCGAGGTCTTCGAGTCGTGCGCCTACCACTACTGGGGTCTGTTCTCCCATCCGGCGCACTCGCTGGCGACGCTGATCCTCGGGGGCGGCGTGCCGAAGAACTACAACCTGCAGCCGGAGCCGGCCCTGGGCCAGGTGCTGGGGCTCGAAGGGATCCGCGGCTACACGTTCGACGTCCAGATCGTGAGCGCGCCGGTGACCGAGGGGTCCCTCTCCTCCTGCCCGCCGGCCGAGGCCGTCACCTGGGGGAAGGTCGACCGCGACACCTACCAGTCGACCACCGAGAGCGCGCAGGCCGACTACTCGATGGTGATGCCGTTCCTGGTCAAGGCGCTGCTCGACAACCGCGAGCGCTATGCCCGGCGGGCGGCGGAGATCGGCGAGGAGGCGCTGTTCAGGGAGGAGCCCAAGGCGGCCGGCTATCTGCGCCCGCGCGAGGGGTACCGCCTCTTCGAGCAGCGGGACGCCCTGGTCGGCGAGCTCTCCCGGAGCGTGCGCGACAACGGGGAGTGGCTCCGGAAGACGCTGCGGTATCCCCTGGCCATTGGAGGGAATCAGAGCTCATGAGCAAGACCACCGTCACACTCCTGCCGGGCGACGGCATTGGCCCGGAGGTCAGCCAGGCCGCCGTGCGGGTGCTCGACGCCGCCGGCGCCGAGATCGAATGGGAGCGCCACATCGCCGGCGCCGAGGCCCTGGAGAAGTACGGCAACCCGCTGCCTCCCGAGGTGCTCGAGTCGATCCGCCGCAACTGCCTGGCCCTGAAGGGCCCGATCACCACCCAGGTGGGCAAGGGGTTCAAGTCGATCAACGTGCAGCTCCGCCAGGAGCTCGACCTCTACGCCAACCTGCGACCCTCGCGCTCGCTGCCGGGCATCGCCAGCCGCTTCGAGGGGGTGGACATCGTGGTGGTGCGCGAGAACACCGAGGACCTCTACGCGGGCCTGGAGCACACCGTGGTCCCCGGCGTGGTCGAGAGCCTGAAGATCATCACCGAGAAGGCCTCGCTGCGCATCGCCCGCTTCGCCTACGAGTACGCCCGCCGCCATCACCGCAAGCGGGTGACCGCCGTCCACAAGGCCAACATCATGAAGCTCTCGGACGGCCTCTTCCTCGACTGCGTCCGCCGGGTGGCCGCGGAGTACCCCGAGATCCAGTCGGACGACAAGATCGTGGACAACATGTGCATGCAGCTCGTGATGCGCCCCGAGGAGTGGGACGTGCTGCTGCTGGAGAACCTCTACGGCGACATCGTCTCCGACCTCTGCGCGGGGCTGGTCGGCGGGCTGGGTGTGGTGCCCGGGGGGAACATCGGGCTCGACGTGGCGGTCTTCGAGGCGGTGCACGGCAGCGCGCCGGACATCGCCGGCAAGGATCTGGCGAACCCCCTGGCCCTGATGCGCTCGGGGGTCATGATGCTCTACCACATGCAGAAGGACGAGGTGGCCGAGCGGGTGCGCCGGGCGCTGCGCGACGTGATCGTCCGCCAGAAGATCCGCACCCGCGACCTGGGCGGCGAGGCGAGCACGACGGAGTTCACGGACGCGGTCGTGAAGGCGATCGAGAAGGACACGAGCGCGTAGGAGCGGCCGATGTCCGAATCTCTTCGCGCCCCCGACGTCTTCCCGAGCGCCTGCCCGCTCGA
>JAICSG010001254.1 GCA_025937035.1 Thermoanaerobaculia bacterium
CAGCAGGGTATTGAAGGGGATGTAGTTGTCGACCAGCAGGACGTCGCGGTCGAAGTCGCGGCTGTAGGGGAGACGGCGCTCGCGGCAGACCCAGCCTTCTCCTTCCAGCTCGTAGAGGGCCACGGCGGCGTCGGTATAGGCCACGCGCACCCCGGCCGCCGAGACCAGACCGGCCAGGGTGGCCAGGTGCTCGGGGGCGGCCAGATCGTCGTCGTCCAGGAAGGCCACGTAATCGCCGGTGGCGGCGGCGATCCCCGCCTCGGCGGCGCCGGCCCTCCCCCGGCTCTCCGCCAGGTCGACGCGCGCCACCGGCAGCGGGAAGCCTGCGAGGACGGCCGGCGGCGCGCCGCCGTCGTTGACCAGCACCACCTCGGCCCGGCGGTAGGCTCCGGCGGCGAGGCTCTCCAGGGCCTCGGCCAGGAGGCGCGGGCGGTCGCGGGTGCGGACGATCACCGAGATACGGGGACCCTCGCGGATCTCGTGGATCTCGGGCCAGCCGCCGAGGTGGCGCACGAGCTGGGCCAGGGTGCGGGTGGTGAGGTCCTCCACCCGCAGGCGGCGGTACCCCTCGGCCATCTCCACCCCCGGCGGCAGGCTCAAGGTGCGGAAGCGGCGCAGCCCCAGCCCGGCGTTCCAGTATGGATGCCGCTCCTCCTGGCTGGCGTAGGCGGCCATGGCCCGCTCCAGGGTCTCGCGCTCGGCCCCGACATCCACCAGCAGGTCGGGATAGGCGGGGTGGTTGACCTCGTAGAGGAGGATGCGCACGCCGCGGAGCGGCTCCTGGTCCGGATGGCCGTCGCGCAGGGGGTGGAGCAGGCGGTGGAGGGCGGCGAAAGCGGCGCGGTGGTCGCGCGTGACCTCCAGGGGGGAGGGGACCAGCAGCAGCTCGGGGCGCTGGGTCAGGATGGCCCGCCGGATCCCCTCCGCCGCCGCGTCCAGGTGGTGCTCCAGGGCGCCGTCGGGGAGGCCCAGGTGATCGCAGCCGGCGAGCCCCAGGATCTCGCAGACCCTGGCGGACTCCTCCCGCCGGCGCTTGCCATAGACCTCGCGGTCCGCGACCTTCTCCGCTCCCCCGCCGCTGTCGGTGAGGAAGAGGACGCGCACGGCGGCCCCCGCCGCGGCGAGCTGGGCGATGAGGCCGCCGCAGCCCAGGACCTCGTCGTCGTAGTGAGGGGCGAGCACGAGGGCGCTCTCGGCGCGCACGCGCTCGGTCCAGCCGGGGGGTTGCAGGGCTCCGTTCATTGGATGTACCCCAGGGCGCGCAGCCGTTTCTCGGTCTCGGGGTCGACCGCGCCGGGCGCCGGCGCGCGCCGGGCGCCGGGGAGCCAGACGAGGAGCGCGGGCCCCTGGGCGTCGGGGAGGGTGCCGCGGCCGGTCCGCACCTGGGGCGCCGGGAGCGGCCGGCCGTCGAGACGGGCCTCCATCGGTGGGACGCCCCTGAAATCCCCCTCCAGCCGGAATCCTTTCAACCTAGTCTCACCCCCGAGGTCGAAGGTCACCC
>JAICSG010000633.1 GCA_025937035.1 Thermoanaerobaculia bacterium
CGCCGCGAAGACAGGCGAGCCGGAGATCACTGCCGCGACCATTGCCACCAGAGCCACGGAACGAAACACAGATTTCATCCTCCGCTCCTTTCAGGACGGTCGTGGACCGCGGAAGGCGAGCCACGCCCTTACTCAAGAAAGTGCGGGAAGAGAGCTTTTGGGAGACTTACATCAGCCCCGGCCGGGGGCCCTCGGCGCGCGGGGGCTCCGCCGGGGCCTGCCCGCGGGTGAACCAGCCGATGCACCGCTTTTCGATCCGGCCCAGGAAGACCAGCACGGTGAGGGTGAGGGCGAGCGCCATCAGGGCGGTGAGCCACTGGCCGGCGCCGCAGGCGATCCCCAGGCTGGCCACCACCCAGACCGAGGCGGCGGTGGTGAGGCCGTGGACGCTCTGGTGGGAGTCGTCGCGCAGGATCACCCCGCCGCCCAGAAAGCCGATGCCGGCCATGATCCCCTGGATGGTGCGGAGCACGGCGCCGCCGTCGATCTGGCCGTCCCGGACGGTGAGCTCGAGGCTGATGACGGTGATCAGGGAGGCGCCGAGGGCCACCAGCGCGTGGGTGCGCATCCCCGCCGGCTTGCCGTGGATCTCGCGGTTGAGGCCGAGCGCGGTGCCGATGAAGGTCGCGACGATCAGGCGCAGGAAGATCGGCCACGGACCGATCAGGAATTCGCCGCTGGTCATGGGCATGGCGGGCATTGGCCTCACCTCAGCTTGATCGCCCGCGTGTAGGTGTCCGGCTGGCGGGCCGGTGGATCGAGGCGCGAGGCGGCGAAGGTGCCGACCCAGAGCGGATAAAACGTTTTCGAAGACGTGGCGAGCCCCTGGTAGTCGCCGAGGAAGAAGCCATCCGACGTCGCCGCGAACCGCAGGTCCCAGGAGGCGGCCGTCAGGCGCTGGCTCTTAGCGAACGTCTGGCCGCCGGTCTTCGACACGGTGAGATATTCGTCCACCAGCACGTTCGAGAGGCTGTTGCGCAGCGAGTAGTAGGAGATTCCCACCCAGCCCTCGGGGGTCACGGCCACGGCGGGCGTGAAATTGGCGGCGGCGCCCGAGCCGTCCGAGACCCGTTGCGGCGCGCTCCAGGTCTGACCGCCGTCCGTGGAGCGGGAGAGCACGATCTGATCGGTGCCCGACGTGAAGCGGCCGTCCTCCCAGACCACGTAGACGGCCCCGTTGCGGCCGTCGATGGCCGCCGACGGCAGCCCCGCGCCCGTGCGCGACCCGTTGACGCCGTACGCGTTGACATCGGAGATGATGACCGGCGCGCTCCAGGTGCGGCCGCCGTCCGTGGAGTGGGCCGCCAGCAGGAGGGCCCGCAATCCCTGGTAGCTGAGCCAGACCGCGTGGACGATCCCGCCGGGCCCCACGAGCGGGACGATGCCGATGTTCGCCCCCTGGCTGCTCAGGGTGACGGGGGGTTGGAACGTGCGGTCGCCGTCGTCGGAATAAGTGATCAGCTCGAGTTGCTGCTGGTTGGAGGTGATCGAGTCCCATCCCACGTAGACCCGGCCCTTGTAGGGGCTTTCGTCGCGGTTGTCCACCACGACCGCCTCCGTGTAGTCGAAGGTCGAGGTGACGCTGTTGACGGCCACCGGATCGCTCCAGGTCAGCCCGCCGTCGTCCGAGGAGGAGAGGAAGACGCCGTTGAGCCGGCTCGTCTCGTTGAAGCCCAGGGAGACGAAGTACGCCCGCCCGCCGGTCCCGAAGGCCACCCAGGGGTCCGAGGTGCGCTCGAACTGTCCGCCGGCGGCCACGGTCAGATTGGGGAGGAGGCTCTCCTGCCAGGAGGCGCCGCCGTTGAGGGAGACGGCGGAGGTCAGGTTGCGGCACCCCTCGTCCGGGAACCGGTCCTCCTGATAGGAGGCGAGGAGGTGCTTGGGATTCTCGGGATCGATGGCGAAGAACGGCTCCGTCTCGGTCTCCGGCTGGGCAATGCCGCCGTTGGGAGCGAGGATGTCGCCGCTCACCCGGATCACCCCCTTGGGGATGCCCGTGCCCGGCGGCTTGGTCCTGGCGAGTTGGTCGAGGAACGCCTTGAGCCGTTGCGGATTCTCGGGGACCAGATTCTCGGACGTCCGGGCACCCCAGGCCTTCTGCTCTTCGAGCCAGCGGGTGCGGGAGAAGCCGGGCTGCCGGTCTGCGGCCCAGGCGGCGAGCGCGAGGAGGGCGGGCACCAGGAGGAGGAGCAGGGTGAGCTTCTTCATTGCGTAAGTGTAACTCCGCTGGGAAACAAGGACCCAAAGGACTGCAAGGACTGCAAGGACGAACGAGCACGGACACCCCTTCTCGTCCTTGTCGTCCTTGCAGTCCTTGCAGTACTTTCTACGGGCACACCGCCAACGCACCCACGTCCGTCACAGCCGGCGAGCTCCGTCCCAGGGGGTTCTCGTAGCGCGCGGTCTTGCCGGTCAGGGTATCGGTCACGGTGAGGGTGTAGCCGACGTTGGTCGTGGCGGCGGCGAAGACCCAGTAGCGGTTGTTGACCGGGCAGCCGTCGAGGACCTTGACGAGGAGCTCCCAGTTATTCGGGCTGAAGAACCAGAAGAGGCCGGAGCCGTCCGCGGCGGGGGCGGCGGCTTGGGCGGTTCCGGTCGTGCCGTCGAAGCTGCTCCAGGTCACCTCGGCCTTGAAGCGGCCCCGGCCCAGGGAGATGCTGGTGGCGTTGGGCGGATTGTGGCAGCCGGCGCTCCCGGAGTCCGTGAAGGTGCCGCCGGGCACGGGAAGGAACTGCCAGTCGTAACCGTCCGGGCGGAGGCGCAGCTTCAGCACGCCGAGGTCGGCGTCGTTGCGGGCCTGGCTGTTGAGGTCGACGGTGGCGAAGGGGCGGGTCTCCCGGCCGCCGGTGCCGACCACGAATTCCCGGATACCGTGCTCGGGATCGGCCACCCCCGAGGGGTCCTGCGGCGCGAACCGCTCGTAGTCGTGATCGTGCCCCGCCAGCACCACGTCGGCTCCGGCGTCGTAGAGGGTCCGCCAGAAGGCGTCGTAGGTGCCGTCGTCGCCGTGGGGCCCCGAGGTGAAGCGGGGGTGGTGCCAGTAGGCGAGGGTGCAGGCCCGGGGGTGGGCGGCGAGGTCGGCGGCCAGCCAGCGGAGCTGGGGCGAGCCCGGACCGCAGCCGCCGATGGCGCCGCAGTTGGAATTGAGGACGATCACGTGCCAGGTGCCGAGGTCGTAGCTGTACCACCCCTGGGAGCGGTCGCCCGCCGCGACGCCGAAGTAGTCGAAGTAGCCCGCGGCCCCCGGCGTCCCGTACTCGTGGTTGCCCGGCGCCGGCCGCAGGAGGGAGCCGAGGCGACCCCAGGTCGGCGCGAAGGACGTCCGGTAATTGGCGAGAGAGCCGTCCAGATACTGGTTGTCCCCCAGCAGGAGCACGGCGTCGTAGCCGCCTCCGAGCAGCAGGTCCG
>JAICSG010000431.1 GCA_025937035.1 Thermoanaerobaculia bacterium
CTCGACGCCGGAGCCGGCCCGCGGCTGCTCTGGGCCACCCACCACCTGGTGGTGGACGGGGTCTCCTGGCGCGTGCTGCTCGAAGACCTGGAGGGGGCGTACCGCCAGGCCGCGCGCGGCCTGCCCGTCTCTCTCCCGCCGAAAACCACCTCGTTCCAGGAATGGGCCCGCCGTCTGGCCGCGCACGCCGGCTCGGAGGCGCTGGCCCGCGAGCTGGATTTCTGGCGCGAGACGGCCCGGATCGCCGTGCCCCGCCTGCCGGTGGACCTCTCCGACGGCGGCACGCCTGAAGATACCGTGGCGGACGAGGCCACCGTCTCCTTCGCGCTCGACCCCGAGGAGACGGCGGACCTGCTCCAGACCCTGCCGGCGGTCTACCAGAGCCGCGTCGAGGAGGCGCTGCTCAGCGCCTTGGCGCGGGCCCTGGCGGGCTGGACCGGCTCGTCGCGCCTGCGGGTGGAGCTGGAGGGGCACGGCCGCGAGCCGATCTTCGACGACCTCGACGTCTCGCGCACCGTGGGCTGGTTCACCTCCCAGTATCCGGTCGTCCTGGAGGCGGGCGACGCCGGTCCCGAAGACGCCCTGGCGAGCGCCCGGGAGCGGCTGCGCGCGGTGCCGGAGCGCGGGGTCGGCTACGGCCTGCTGCGCTATATCGGAGACGCGGGAGACGCGAGGGACGCCCTGGCGGCGGCCCCGGAGGCCGAGATCAGCTTCAACTATCTGGGGCAGGTCGACGCCACCTTCGGCGGGGACGCTCTCTTCCGGCCCGCCGCGGAATCCGCCGGCCCCAGCCGGAGCCCGCGCGCCCGCCGCACCCACCGGCTGGAGATCGGCGGCATCGTGGCCGACGGCCGGCTCCGGATCTCCCTGACCTACGGCGCGCGGACCCATCGCCGGGAGACCGTGGAGCGGCTGGCCGCGGCCTACGCCGGCGCCCTGCGCGAGCTGATCCAGCACGGCCGGGCCGCCGCGCCCGTCCCGCGGCTCGCGGAGGAGGGGGACACCTGGTCGCCGCTGGTGCCGATCCAGCCCCTGGGCGCGCGGACGCCGCTCTTCTGCGTTCACCCGCTCGGCGGGGAGGTCCTCACCTACTACCGCCTCGCCCGCGAGCTCGGCGCCGGCCAGCCGGTCTACGGGCTCCAGGCGCACCCCCGGGACGGGCAGGCCGGCATGCCCCGGCCCACCATCGAGGAGCGGGCGGCCGGGTACGTCGAGGCCGTGCGCGGCCTGCAGCCCGCCGGCCCCTACCTGCTCGCCGGCTACTCGTTCGGCGCGATCGTGGCGTTCGAGATGGCGCGCCAGCTCACCCTGGCGGGAGAGGAGGTGGCGCTGCTCGCCCTCCTGGACCAGGCGGTCACCCCGGGTGACGAGGCCGCCGAGATCGACACCGCGTCCGTCATCGTCGACATGGTGCGGCATCAGGCCCGCGACCAGGGTCCCGGGCCGGTGCTCACGGCGGACGCGCTGCGCGGCCTGCCCGTCGAGGAGCAGCTCGCGCGGGGGCTGGAGGTGCTCGGCAGCCAGGAGGCGCTCGGGGCCGGCTTCGACATCCCGATGCTGCGCGATCTGGCCCTGGGATGGAGCGCCAGGACGACCGCCGCCGAACGCTACAAGCCTTCCCCCTATCCGGGCAGGATCACCCTGCTGCGGGCGAGCGCCGCCGATCCGGCCGCCCTCCGGGAGCTCCCCCCGGAACGGCGGCGGGTCTTCGCGGACCCCACCCTCGGCTGGGGCGCCGTCGCGGCGGGCGGCGTGGAGGTCCACGCCGTCCCCGGCAGCCACATGACGATCCTCGACGCGGACCACGTGGAGACGCTCGCCAGGACCCTGGCGGCGTGCATCGCGCGGGCCGGACGCGGGCCGGAAGAGCACCAGGAATCGCCACAGGTCCTCGTCAGCGCGAGGGACGATCGTTGAGGAACGGAATGGAAGAAAACGCGACCCAGATCCTGAAGCCGGACGCCGGCAAGATCCGCACGATCAACAAGGCCTCCTACGTCGACCAGCGGCTGATGGAGGCCCCTGGAAGGGCGGAGCGGGTCTGGCTGCTCTTCCGCAGGACCTTCCTGCGCTACTACTTCGTCCGGCCCCCCCTGCCGCGGATCCTCCTGCGCTCCGCCCTCTCCGGCGACCGGATGACCCCGGCCTTCGCCAGCCTGGGGGCCGTCCGGTCGGGCACCTCGCTCTTCTCGGACTACCTCATGCAGCACCCCTGCGTGGTGCTCCCCCTGGCCAAGGAGATCGGGCTCGGCTACGTCCCCATCCAGAAGCTGATCAACGCCCAGTTCCCCTCCCGGCGCGAGCGGCAAAAGGTCGAGAGGAAGCACGGCCAGGCCATCACCGGCTACTGCGCGCCGAGCATCCCCTACCTCGCCTTCGCCAACCTGGCGGCGGAGATCGCGCCGGACCTCCGCCTCATCTTCCTCCTGCGGGACCCGGTCGATCGCGCCTTCGCCCACTGGCGGTGGGATCAGAAGCTGTCCGAGGAGTTGCGGAAGGACCCCCTCTGGCGGCGCTTCCCGGATTTCGACGAGGCCGTGCGCCTGGAGCTCGACTCCATGCGCTCGTACGGCGGGGGGCTGACCCCCTTCTCCGGCATCGGCGGGGGAGGGTACCTCCAGCACAGCATCTATCTCCCCTTCATCAAGAACGTCTTCCAGCACTACGACCGGGAGCGGGCGCTGCTCATCAACGCGCGGGACTTCTTCGCCGACCCCGCTGGCACCGCCAGGACGGCCTACCGCTTCCTCGGCCTGCCCGACTACGAGCCCGTTCCCATGCCGGTCAAGAACGCCGGCCCCCCGGGAGCCATGAGCGAGGCGACCCGGCAGGCCCTGAGGGATTTCTTCCGCCCGCTCAATCAGGAGCTTTACGAGTACCTGGGCCGCGATTTCGGCTGGCAGTGAGGGGGACGGGGCCCGGCCGGGGTCTTGCTTCCGCCTTCCTTCTGCTGCCATGCTCGCGCTCCGGCGCGTGAGCGCGGTCCAGAGGAGGGAGTCACAGCATGCGAATCATCGTGATTGGGGCGACGGGGACCATCGGCAAGGCGGTGGTCGAGGCGCTGCAGGGAAAGCACGACGTGGTGCAGGTCGGCCACCGGCAGGGGCATGGGGACTATCAGGTGGATCTGGCGGACAAGGGCTCGATCGAGCGCATGTATGAGTCGGCGGCGCCGTTCGACGCCGTGGTCTCGGCCGCCGGGCTGGCCAAGTTCGGGGCCCTGGACGGCCTGTCCGACGCCGACTTCCAGTTCAGCCTCTCGAACAAGCTGATGGGACAGGTGAACCTGGTGCGGGTCGGCATGTCGCAGATCCGCGACAACGGCTCGTTCACCCTCACCAGCGGCGTGCTGTCCCAGGAGCCGACGCGGGGGAGCTCGGCGATCAGCCTGGTCAACGGCGGTCTGGAGGCGTTCGCCCGCGCGGCGGCCCTGGAGATGCCCCGCGGGGTGCGGATCAACGTGATCAGCCCGCCGTGGGTGAGCGAGACCCTGGAGGCCATGGGGCGCGACGGCGACGCCGGCATGCCCGCCGCCCAGGTGGCCCGCGCCTACGTCGAGAGCGTCGAGGGGAGCGAGAACGGCGAGGTCATCGACGCCCGCGCCTACGCGTACTAGCCCAAGTGGGTGTAGGATGTCGGCAGCTAGGGGGGCCTGCAAAGGCTGAGAGTCCTTCGGGGACGACCCTCAACACCTGACCTGGGTAATGCCAGCGTAGGGAAGCGACCCTCCCCGGACCCCCTCTCCAGCTCTCCATCTGGACCGTCTTTCCGCCGAGAGGAGCCGACTGTGATCGAGCCGACCGCGCGTCCCATCCGTCCCGGGATCACCACCGATCCCTTCCCCAATGCGGCCAAGGTCTACGTCGAGGGGACCCAGCCCGGCGTGCGCGTCCCCATGCGCGAGATCCGCGTGGCGCCGACCCAGACCCATGCCGGCCTGACGGTGGAGAATCCGCCCGTCACCGTCTACGACACCTCCGGGCCGTACACCGACCCGGCGGCGGAGATCGACGTCCACAGAGGCCTGCCGCCGCTGCGGCGGGAGTGGATCGTGGGCCGGGGCGACGTCGAGGAGCTGTCCGAGGTCTCCTCGGAATACGGCCGCCGCCGCGCCGCCGACCCCAAGCTCGTGGGCGTGCGCTTCCCGCACCTCCGCCGGCCCCTGTGCGCCAGGCCCGGCGCCAACGTCACCCAGATGCACTATGCGAGAAAAGGGATCATCACTCCCGAGATGGAGTTCATCGCCATCCGCGAGAACCAGCGCCGGGAGCTGGCCCGCGAGGCGATGGGCGGCCGGGCCTGGGGGGGCGGTGTGGCCCAGCACCCCGGACAGTCCTGGGGGGCGGGCATCCCGCGTGAGATCACCCCGGAATTCGTGCGCGACGAAGTGGCGCGCGGCCGGGCGATCATCCCGTCGAACATCAATCATCCGGAGAGCGAGCCGATGATCATCGGCCGCAACTTCCTGGTGAAGATCAACGCCAACATCGGCAATTCGGCGGTGACCTCCTCGATCGAGGAGGAGGTGGAGAAGCTGGTCTGGGCCATCCGCTGGGGGGCCGACACGGTGATGGAC
>JAICSG010001131.1 GCA_025937035.1 Thermoanaerobaculia bacterium
CGGAGAGCTCGGAGGCCGAGGCCGCCATCAACAATCTGAACGGCCGTGACCTGATGGGCCGCAAGATCAACGTGAACGAGGCGCGGCCGCGGGAGAACCGTCCCCCCGGCGGCGGCCAGCGGGCGTATAGCGGCGGCGGCGACCGCTGGTAGGCGACCCGCCAGGGCATCAATGCCCGGGCTACGCTGGAAACGAAAGGCCGGCTGAGGCCGGCTCATAGAATGTTTTTGCTTGAGCCGGCTTCAGCCGGCTTTTCGTTTGAGGTGCGGCCCGGGCATTCATGCCCGCGCGATCCGGTAAATCTTTCCTCCGCCGATTTCCTTTTTTGCGTGATCCGGCCCGTCCGGCCCCTCGCCGGAGCCCCTGGTCCGAATTTCGCAGCCTGTCCGGCCGCATGAGGCCCATTCTCCTTCTGCTGCTCGGGGTGTCCCTCGCCTGCTCCGCGCCGGAGCGCCCGGACGCCACTCTGGAGGCGAGCCCGCTTCCGATGTCGGGGCCCGTGGTGCCGTCGCGGCCCGAGGCGGGCGTCCCCACCCGCATCCCCCTGGCGGTGCGCGAGGTGGCCGGGGTGGCCCGGGCGGGCGAGGTGGTGCGCTCGGGCGTGCCGCTCCCCCGCGCCCTGGGCGTCCGCGATCCCCGCTCCCTGGCGGTCGTGGGGCCGGACGGCAAGCCGGTGCCGGCCGAATTCCACGTCCTGGCCCGCTGGAACGCGGGGCGGGACGACGCCGGAGCCCCGATCCAGTGGGTGCTGGCGGTCTTCCCGGCCACGGTCGCCGCCCGCGGCACCGCCACCTATACCCTGGTGGCGGACGGCTCCGCGGGGGCCAATCCGCCGCCGCCGAGCCCCCTCCGGCTCACCCGCCAGGGAGACCAGGTGGTGGTGGAGACCGGCGCCGCCACCTTCCGGCTGGGGAAGAATCCCGGGGCGCTGTTCGACGAGATCGACCTGCCCGGCGGCCGGCGGCTGGTCACCGGCGGCGCCATGACCCTGCGGGCGGCGGCTCATGAGGGAGGGCATTCCACCCGGCGCGGCCTGCGGATCGAGTCGCAGGGCCCGCTCTCGGCCGTGGTGGTCGTCGAGGGGGCCTACGACCTGCCGGCGGTGGGCGGCGGGCGGTTCGGCTCGCGGCGGCGCTACGTCTTTACCGCCGGCTCCCCCACCGCCCTGGTGCGCCACGCCCTGGCCTGGGAGGGGGACCTCGCCTGCACGGGCTGCATCGTGACCAAGGACGGCAAGCCCGACGCCGTGCTGGTGGAGAAGGCGCGCGACGCGCTGGCGCTCGATCTGGGAGGACCGCCGTCGGCCGTCTCCGTGGTGGGCGCCTTCAAGGAGCCGGCGCTGGAGGGGCCGCCGGCCGGGGGGACCGGAGGGGACCTCGCCTGGGTACGCCAGACCCTGCGCGACCGCCGCACGGCGCCGCTCCGTTTCGAGATGGCGGCCGGCGGACGGCGCCAGGAGGGGAAGCAGGCGGACGGCGGCCTGCTGGCCGTCTCCGGCCCGGCCGGATCGGTCGCCGTGGCGCTCGATCACATGCACCGTTACGAGCCGCAGGCCCTCCGGCTGCTGGCGGACGGCCGGCTGGCGGTCGATCTGGCGGACGGCAAGGCCTGGCTCGCCAATCACCAGGGGATGTTCGCCACCCTGGCGGTGACGGCCTCTCCGGGGCCGCTCCAGCGCGCCGACCTTGATCGGACTGTCTGGGCGCCGCTCAATCATCCCCTGCACGCCCTGCCGGACGCCGCCTGGTTTACCCGCTCGGAGGTGGTCGACGAGATCCCCTCCGGCCCGCTCCCC
>JAICSG010000803.1 GCA_025937035.1 Thermoanaerobaculia bacterium
AGCTTCCATACCTGAGCGCGGACGGCCGCTATCTCCTGTTCTACAGCTCCGGGACCGACCTGCTGGCTGGCCAGACCGGCCCCGGCGGCAACCTGTTTCTCTGGGACCGGGTCACCGGCGCCACCGTCATGGTGAGCCATGCCCTGGGCTCGCCGGCGGCGGGGAGCGGCGGCAACCTCTCCGCCTACTCGCTGAGCGCGGACGGCCGGTACGTGGCCTACGTCAGCACCCGGCCGGACCTCACCGCCGATCCTGGCGGGGACCTGGGGAACCTGTACCTCTACGACCGGACCACCGGAACGAATACGCTGCTCGTCCCCTTCTTCGTTCCCTCGAACATCCGCCAGGCCGTGATCAGCGCCGACGGCCGCACGGTCGCCTTTGTCAGCGACGGCGGCAACCTCGTGCCGGGCCAGTCCGGGCCGCCAGGAGCGCAACAGGTCTTCCTCTACGACCTCGCCACCCGGACGATCACCCTGGCGAGCCGGGACGGGAGCTCGCCGACCACCGGCCGCGCGGGGATCTCCTCGTTGCCCTCCCTCAGCACCGACGGGCGGTACGTCGCCTACCTCAGCGGCAAGGTCCCCTTGGACGTCTTCCGGTTCGACCGGATGACCGGTACCACCGTCCTGCTGGACCCCTCGCTGCGGACCTCCCAAGCGGCCGGCGGCGCCGGCGAGCCCCTGATCAGCGCCGACGGCCAGACCGTGGCCTTCACCAGCACCTCGCCGGACCTCGTCGATGGCGACCGCAACGGCGACCAGGAGGACGCCTTCGTCTACCGCACCACCCCGCTGGCACCGCCCCCCGGGCCGGTGGCGGTCACCCCCTGCACGCTGCTCGACACGCGCCAGACCGGTCCGGCGCTGCGTTCGAACGTCCGCAAGAGCGTCAAGGCGACCGGGACCTGCGGCGTGCCGGCCGCCGTCGCGTCGGTGGTGGTGAAGGTGACCGCCCTCCAGGGCACGGGCAAGGGGAACCTGCGCCTGTACCCCGGAGGCTCGACGGCCTCGGCGGGGATCCTCCGCTTCGCGCGCAGCCAGACCGTGAGCGCCACCTTCACCGTCCCCGTGGGAGCGGACGGCACGATCGCCATCCTCCCCTTCGTGGGTGGCAAGGGCACCGTGCAGGCGGCGGTCGAGGTCGACGCCTACAATCCGTAGGAGAGGAGGCTTTATGATCGCCAACGTCCGCCCGGCCCTCTGTGCGGCCCTGGCCCTCGGGGCCCTCGCCTGCGCGGGGGCCGGACATCCGCCCGCGAAGGAGCGCTCCGCCATGGATTCCACCCCCAAGAGCGACCTCTCGAAGGTCGACCACGTCATCCTCGGCATCGGCGACCTCCAGAAGGGGATCGAGGAGCTGGAGAGCCGCACGGGCGTGCGCGCGGAATTCGGCGGTGCCCATCCGGGGCGCGGCACCCAGAACGCCCTGATCTCGCTGGGCGAGCATCACTATCTGGAGATCCTGGCGCCGAACCCGAAGGAGAAGGGGAGCGAGATGACGGCTGAGCTCCGCAAGCTGACCGCGCTCACGCCGGTCGGCTGGGCGGCCCGGGCCAACGATCTGCTCGCCACGCAGCGGCTCCTGCGGAGCCATGGAGCCCAGACCGGAGAGATCCGGCCCGGAGCGCGGAAGCGGCCGGACGGCACCCGGCTGGCCTGGAAGACCCTCGACTACACGTCGCCGGCGAGCCCTCTGCTGCCGTTTTTCATCGAATGGGACCACGCCACCGCGCACCCTTCGGCGACCTCTCCGGGAGGCTGCCGGCTGGCGGATCTGTTTCTCGAAGACCCCAACCCCGCCGTCCTGCGGGATGCCCTGCGGGCGGCCGACGTCGGGGTGGAGGTGCGGGAGGGCAAGGAATCCCGCATCCACCTCTCGCTGGCCTGTCCCAAGGGGACCGTGGATTTCTGAGGCCATCCCCTGGGACCGCCGGCGTCCTCGCCGGCCTTCTGACCAGCTTCTTTACCCTTCGGTGGCCTTCATCTCCGCCAAGGCCGAGCTGAGAACCTCCTCGTCCACCCCTTGTCGCCGCAGGCTCTCGACGAGGCGCTCCAGCCCTGGATTCCGGTCGAGGCGTTCGAGATCCTCGCGCAAACCCTGGCCGATGTAGGCGCGGATGAGGGGCTGGTATCCCGAGAAGCCCAGGAGGGGAGCGACCCGCTTGAGGTCCTCCACCACGTCCTCGGGCATCCGGATGCTGATCGTGGTCATGGGGCGGTCCTTCTGGAGCCGCTCACGGAGCTGCTCCAGGGTGCAAGCCCGGAACAGCGATGGCGAGGGGCTGGCGACGTGGAGCCCGGATTTTCTGAGAGGGCTTACCCCTGCTGCTCCGTCGGCCGCACCAGCACCTCGTTGATCGCCATCCGGCGCGGGCGGGTCACGATGAAGGCGATGGTGTCCGCGATGTCCTCGGACTGGAGGCGCTCGATGCTCGCGAAGCGCTGCATGGCCTGCTGGGCGATCTCAGGCCGGAGGTGCGAAGCCAGCTCCGTCTCCACCGCTCCCGGCTCGACGAGGGAGACGCGCACGTGCCGGGTGGTCACCTCCTGGCGGAGCGACTCGCTGAAGGCTCCCACTCCGTGCTTGGTGAGGTTGTAGACCCCCGAGCCCTCGCGGGCCACGCGTCCGGCCACGGAGCTGATGTTGACCAGGTCGGCCACGCGCCGGGGGCCGTCCTCGGCCGCCTTGAGCAGGTGGGGGAGGGAGGCGTGGGCGGTGTAGAGGAGGCCCAGGAGATTGAG
>JAICSG010000992.1 GCA_025937035.1 Thermoanaerobaculia bacterium
GGCAGGATTTCACAGCATCCGTATCAATGACCAGTGGCGCGTCATTTTCCGGTGGGCTGACTCCGGACCGACGGAAGTAAACATCGTTGATTACCACTAACGGAGCCAGAGATGCAGCGCAAGCGAGAGCCCACCAGCCCAGGCGAGATCCTCAGGGAGGAGTTTCTGAAGCCGCTCGGCCTGACGCAGAGGCAGTTGGCCGATCACCTTGGTTGTGAGGTCAAAGTGATCAATCGGATCGTCAACGGCAGGACGAGTCTCACACCTGAGATGGCACTCAAGCTCGGCGCGGCCTTTCGGACCTCGCCCGAATTCTGGCTGAACGCTCAGAAGGCGGTCGATCTATACCGGGCGGCCGAAGCGTTGGGAACCCTGCCTACGCCGCTTCTGCGGGCGAGCTGACCACCCCCGCCCGCAAAAACCACAGCTCGAACCGCGGCCCCTCCGCGATCTCCAGCGCCTCCTGGACCGCCCGCGCGTAGACCGCTCCTTGCGGCGCGTAGACGGCCGCGCGGGCCTGGATCTCCTCCTCGGTCTCCACCTCGTCGGTCTTGTAGTCCGCGATCACGATCCGCCCATCGTCCGGGTCCCGGTAGAGGAGATCGATGGCGCCGCTGACGACTCCTATGGGGGAGGCCTTCCCCTCACCAGGTGGCAGGAGGACGGGGAGCTCGCGGGCGAGGACGTGGCCCTTGAGCTTCCTCAAGCGTTGGAAGAGCGGGCCCGCGACGAAGGTCTCCAGGAGGGACTCGGCCAGGGGGAGCGCGCGATCGAGCTCGTCCCCTTCGACGAGGGCGGCCAGATAGGCGGGGATCAGCTTGCGCTGGCGGCCCAGCTCCTTCTTGGGATCGGCGGCGAGGTCCCACTCCTCCAGGACGCGGTGGATGGCCCCGCCGGCGGCCATGGCGGCGGCGCGGTCCTTGCCCGGGGTGACGTTGCGCCGGGAGACCTCGGCCTGTTGCTCCGCCTGCTGCTCGCGCAGGAGGGCGTGGGCCTCCTCGGAGGCGGCGCCGCTGAAGGGGCGGGCCATCCGGGCCGCGGCGCGATCCCGCTCGGCGCGGAGGGCGGTTGAGACGAAGGCGATCTCCTCGGGGCCGGGCAGGGAGGGGCGCTCGGGCTCGGCGGCGAGTCGAAGGTCGGCCGGCGGACGGAGGGCCGGGAACTTCCAGAGCGCGCCCGTAGTGTCCGGGAAGGCCCAGGAGGGGGCCTCTTCGTTATTGGCCTCCTCCCAGAGCCCGGGCAGGCTCGGCGGCAGGTCCCGCCGGGAATGAAGGAGATGCAGGGTGGTGCTCGCCAGGTTCCATGGCCTGGGCTCCACCTTCTCGGGCCAGAGGCCGGTCAGCACCAGGCGGTCCTTGGCGCGGGTCATCGCCACGTAGAGCAGGCGCACCCGCTCGGCGGCCTCGACCTCGCGGCGGGCGGCCTCGATGCGGTCGAAGCCGGGGGTTGGAGCGCCGAAGAGGCGGTATTCGAACCCCTCCTCCCAGCGGCCGGCCTCGGTGCGCGGGCCGCGGTCCCCCGGCGGCGCCTTGTGGAGCTGCACGAGGTAGACGTGCTCGAAGTCGAGCCCCTTGGCGCCGTGGATGGTGAGCACCTGCACCGCGTCCTCCGAAGCGTCTTTGGGGCGCCCCTCCTCGGCCTCGCGCGACTCGGCCACGCTGCGCCGCAGGGCCCGCAGGATGGCCGTGGCGTCGCCGCCGCTCTCCTCGATGGCGGCCAGAACCTGGCGGAAGAAGCGCTCCAGGTTGGCCAGCCGGTAGGGGCCGAGATAGCGGGCCGACTCGGTGGCCTCGATCAGGGTGAGCCGGCGCAGGCGCTCCAGGAAGACGTCCGCCGGCTCGGTCTCGAAGGATTGCCGGAGCACCGCCAGGCTCTCGACGGTGGCCAGGAGGTTGCGGTCCCAGCCCCGGACGCGGTCGATCCCCGGCACGTCCCGGGGCACGGCGCGGGCCGCCCCCTCGATCGCCTTGCGCAGGGCCGCGAGGGCGTCGGGGGCGGGCGAGCGCAGCTCGGTCATCAGGCGTGGAAGCTGCCGGTTCCAGAGGGGGATCAGGGCCGCGTCGGGCACTCCCACGGAGGAGGAGCGGAGCACAGTGAGCAGCGCCAGGTGATCCCCGGGATCGAGCACCGAGCGCAC
>JAICSG010000219.1 GCA_025937035.1 Thermoanaerobaculia bacterium
ACGCCGACACCGCGATGTACCGCGCCAAGTCCCAGGGGCGGGCCTGCCATGTGGTCTTCAACCGGGTGATGCACCGCTTCGTGATGGCGCGTCTGCAGCTCGAGACCGACCTCCGCCGGGCGGTCGAGCGCGGCCAGCTCCGGGTCTATTACCAGCCGTTCGTCGACCTGACGAGCGGCGAGGTGGCCGGCTTCGAGGCCCTGCTGCGCTGGCTCCACCCCCGGCGCGGCCTGCTGCCGCCGGAGGAGTTCCTCGCGGTGGCGGAGGAGACGGGGCTGATCGTCCCCATCGGCCGCTTCGTGCTGCTGGAGGGGTGCCGGCAGATCCGCGAGCTCCAGATCAAGCATCCGGAGCTCGGGGGCCTCAAGCTGAGCGTCAACCTGTCGAACAAGCAGTTCTTCCAGGCCGACCTCTTCCATCAGATCGAGGAGGCGCTCACCGTCTCCGGGCTCGACCCGGCCTGCCTGGGGCTGGAGATCACCGAGGGGGTGATCATCCGCCACGCCGACTCCGCGGCCAGCCGCTTCTCGCGCCTGAAGAGCCTGGGCGTGCAGCTCTACCTCGACGACTTCGGCAAGGGGTACTCCTCGCTCAACTATTTGCACCGCTTCCCGATGGACATCCTGAAGATCGACCGCTCCTTCGTCGCGCGGATCGAGGAGGCAGAGGGGAACCTGGCGATCGTGCGCGCCATCGTGACCCTCGCCCACCAGCTCGGGATGGAGGTGGTGGCCGAGGGGATCCAGACCGAGGAGCAGCAGACCCGCCTGCGCGCCCTCGGCTGCGAGTACGGCCAGGGGTTCTTCCTCTCCGAGCCCGTCCCCGCCGACCGTGCCGAGGAGCTGCTGATGCGGCGGGCAGGGGTGTAGCCTCCTCTAAAGTCCCTCGCTTTGAATCCAGAATCCATCCTCTCCCGTATATAAAATCGCCAAATCAGGCGATCCCTTCTAATTTCACGCAAACTCGACAACCAAAAGAGTTTGGCTTGTCCCCCTTCCGGAAGGGGAACGCACCCTAATTCGTGAAGGCGCATGAGCCCGGTTGCTGGAACCGGATGCCTCTTCTCCGACAACCGGTTTGCGGGGCGAGCTGCTGATGATGAACGAAGAGAGAACACGGCAGGATGGCATCTATGACGTGATCGGGATCGGCTTCGGTCCCGCCAACCTGGCCCTCGGCGTCGCCCTGGAGGAGATGGTGGACGCGCGGAGCGGCCAGGCTCTGCGCCACCTGTTCCTGGAGAGCAAGCCGAAGCCGGTCTGGCATCCGGGCATGCTGATCGAGGACTCGCAGATCCAGATCTCGGTGCTCAAGGACCTGGCGACCATCCGCAATCCGCAGAGCCGGTTCACCTTCCTGAATTACCTGAAGGTGAAGGGGCGGCTCTTCGAGTTCCTCAACCTGCGCGACCTGTTCCCCACGCGCATCGAGTTCAACGACTACCTGTCCTGGGTGGCGGGGGAGCTGAAGGACCGGGTGCGCTTCGGCCAGGAGGTCCTCACCATCCTGCCCGTCGAGCGCGAGGGCGAGGTGCGGCTGCTGCGCGTCGTCTTCCGCGACATCGCCTCGGGGGACCTCCAGGAGCTGCTGGCGCGCAACGTCGTGCTCGCCACCGGCGGCGTGCCGCGGCTCCCCGAGGGGATCGAGCTGCAGCCGGGCGGCCGGGCGTTCCACTCCCACGAGTCGATGCTCCGCCTGAAGCGCGACTTCCCCGACCGCGAGGCCCCCTACCGCTTCGTGGTGGTGGGCTCCGGCCAGAGCGCCGCCGAGCTCTTCTACCACCTGATGTGCAACTACCGGAGCGCCGACGTCACCGCCGCCATCCGCCGCTTCGCCTATAAGCCGGTGGACGACAGCGACTTCACCAACGAGATCTTCTTCCCGGAGATGGTCGACTTCCTCTACGGCCTGCCCGAGGAGAAGCGCCGCCTGGTGCAGGACGACTGCAAGGACGTCAACTACGCGGTGGTCGACCTGTCGCTGATCCGGCGGATCTACAAGGCGATGTACCAGCAGAAGGTGGTGGGCGAGACCCGCGCCCGCATCTGCTCCTACATGCACCTGGAGAGCCTGCTGGAGACCGGCGGCGCCGTGATCGCCCGCTTCCGCGACCTTCTGCACGACCGGGAGGTGACGATGGAGGCCGACGGGCTGATCGTCTGCACGGGCTACACCTGGCGCAAGCAGCACCCGATCCTTCAGGACCTCGCCCCCTTCTTCCAGCGCGACGGCAAAAGCGGCTTCAAAGTCGAGCGCAACTACCGGCTGGCGGCCGATCCCAAGCTCACCGCCGGGGTCTTCCTCCAGGGCTTCGCCGAGGAGACCCACGGCGCCAGCGAGACCGTGCTGTCGCTCCTGCCCGTGCGGGCCGGAGACATCGCGCGCGACCTGCTCTCCGCGCGCGCGGCCGTCGAGACCTACACGATCTGACGCGAGGCTTCATCGGAGGAGAACCGAAGCATGCATATCCAGCGGCTGGATCCCGAGAAGCTCTTCGAGGCGTACGGGATCCAGGTCCAGATGCTCTATCCCTGGAAGGACGTGGTCGAGCCGCCGTTCGGCGCGGCCTGGGCGGTCGTCCCTCCGGGCGGCAGCACCAAGCACCACGCCCACCAGGAGGGGGAGACCTTCTTCTTCGTCCGCGGCCAGGGCGTGATGCGGATCGGCGACGAGGCGGTCGAGGTCGGGCCGGGCAGCGTCTGCTTCCAGACCCCCTTCGACCATCACATCCTGACCAACACCTCGGAGACCGAGGAGCTCGTCTTCCTCACCGTCTGGTGGGAGGATCTCCGCCTCTGGGCGGACAAGAAACAAGGTCCCGTGGCCGCGCGCCCAAAGAGGACGATGGTGAGCGCCGCGCCGCCGACCCCCAACGGCGACCTGCACGTGGGGCACCTCTCCGGACCCTACACGGCCGGCGACGTCCACGCCCGCTACCTGCGCCTGCGCGGCGTCGACGCCCGCTACATCTTCGGCAGCGACGACAACCAGAGCTACACCAAGACCAACGCCGCCCGCCTGGGGCTGGGCCCCCAGGAGGGCGCCGACCGGATGGCCGCGGACATCAAGGCGACGCTCGACGCGGCGGGGATCGAGCTGGCGGAATTCGTCCGCCCCAACAGCTCCCCCCACCACGTGCGGATGACGAAGGAATTCTTCCGGCGGCTCTATGACGCCGGCCACCTGGAGGCCCGGGAAACCCTCTCCCCCTGGTGCGAGACCTGCGAGCGCTACCTCTATGAGGCCTACATCCGCGGGCGCTGCCCTCACTGCGGCTCCCCCTCCGGCGGCAACCTCTGCGAGGACTGCGGCCGGCCCAACGACTGCGTCGACCTGCTCGACGCCGTCTGCACCCAGTGCGGCAACCCGCCCGGCCGGCGCGCCTTCACCCGCTTCTTCTTCCCCATCAGCCGGTGGGAAAAGGAGCTGCGGGAATTCCACCGCCAGGTGGCGATGAATCCCAGCCTGCGCTCCCTCTGCGAGCAGGTGCTGGACGCCGGGGCGCCGGACATGGCGGTGACCCACGTCAGCGACTGGGGGATTCCGGTGCCGGTGGACGGCTTCGAGGACCAGCGGATCTTCGTCTGGCTGGAGATGGCCCCCCGCTACTTCTCCTACGCCCAGCACCTCGCCGGGCCGGACGGGAGCTGGAAGGACCACTGGACGTCGGACGACGCCGAATTCGTGCACTGCTTCGGCTTCGACAACGGCTTCTACTACGCCGTCTTCCTGCCGGCGATGTGGATCGCCTATGACCGCTCCCTGAAGCTGCCGAAGGCGTTCATCATGAACGAGTTCTACCGGCTGGACGGCCTCAAGTTCTCGACCAGCCGCCGCCACGCCATCTGGGGGCGCGAGCTGCTGGCCGACGTGCCGCCGGACGTGATGCGCTTCTATCTCGCCTGGACCTGCCCGGAGACCGAGGGGACCAACTTCACCCTCGACGACTTCGAGGAGACCTGCGACCGCGAGCTCGGCGCCTGGCAGGCCTGGCTCGCCGAGGTGGGCGAGCGGGTGCGGAAGAATCATGACGGCAAGACCCCGTCGACCGGCGACTGGACGGCGGAGCAGCGCCGCTTCTTCAACCGCCTGGAGGAGCTCAGCCGGGAGGCGGCCACCGCCTACGAGGCGGCTACCTTCTCGCCGCAGCGGGTGGCGCGGGTGCTCTGCGAGCTGGTGCGCGAGGCGCACCGCTTCGGCAAGGCCGAGGAGACCTGGAGCCGCGTCCCCTCACGGGGCGAGGAGCGGCGGACCTCCGCGGCGCTCGACCTGCTGGCGGCCAAGACCCTGGCCGTGCTGGCGGCGCCCCTCTGCCCCGATTTCGCCGCCCGGCTCTGGCGCGACCTGGGGTTCACCGAGCCCCCCCGTTGGGAGGAGCGTCCCGCCTGGGTGCCGTCGGGCCAGAAGATCGGAGATCTGACAACCCCCTATTTCCCTTGTGTTCATGAATCGTTGCAATCGAGGAAGCAGCCGGCGGCCTGAGGGCTGGCGCGACCGATCCCTTGACTTCATTCGGCCTAACTGGAGACGGAGAGACGAAGACCATGGAGACCATGACCCAGACCGAAACCTGTTGTGACAAAGGCGAGCAGACCTCCTGGGGTTTCCAGCTTGTCCTCGACTGCTTCGGCTGCGACGAGGAGACCTGTTGCGACCTCGACCGGGGCTACGAGTTCCTCGATCAGATCTGCATCCACCTCAAGATGACGAAGCAGACGCAGCCCTACATCTTCAAGACCTGCGAGACCGCCTTTCCCGGCAAGCCGGGCTACAGCGGCTGGGTGCCGATCATCGAGAGCGGCATCCAGATCCACACCTCCGCCAACAACCGCTTCATCAGCATCGACGTCTACTCCTGCAAGCCGTTCTCGAACGAGGACGTGACGGAGTTCGTGCAGCGCTGGTTCCAGCCGAAGAAGATCGAGACCTGCTTCATCCATCGCGGCAAGGACATCATGGAGAAGCGGTTCCGTACCGAAGAGGCGGCGGCGTAAGGCCGCCCTCACTCCCCAACCCCTCTCTCCCGGCCCTCCGCCCACCCTGGCCGGGGAGAGAGGGGCTTCACATCGTCTCCGCCGCCGAGGCGTTCATCCGCCCTACCTGCCACCGGGCGCCGATCCCCAGGAACGGCTGCGGTGGCAGGCGGGTGGGCTCCGGCAGGCCGAGCATCGCCTCCAGCCGCTCCGACTCCTCGCCCGCCGCCAGATCGGCGAGCAGGATGCCCGCCGTGGTCCCCATGGCGATCCCCGCGCCGGTGTAGCCGGCCGCCGCGAACAGCCCCTCGTCGAGCTCCCCGAAGCTGTGCCCGCGATTGGGGGAGGCGCCGAGGATTCCCCCCCAGGTGTATTCGAATTCCACATGGCGCAGCCTGGGGAATCGGGCCAGGAAGGCCACCCGGTGCAGCGCCCGCGCGTCCAGCCGGCGGGCGTCGTCCACGGCGAGGCGAGGGGTGTAGTGGGCGCTGTTGCGGATCAGGATGCGCTGATCGTGGGTCCGCCGTACCGTCGAGCCCATGGGGTCCTCGGCCAGCAATCCCCACTCCCGCTCGCCCCCCAGCGCCTCCTGCTCCGCGGGGGTGAGGGGCCGGGTGAGGCTGCCGAAGGTGAAGAGCGGGAAGACCCGCCGGCGCAGGAACCCGAGGGCCGGGGTACACCCGTTGGCGGCCAGGAACAGGCGGTCCGCCTCGAGCGATCCCGCGTCCGTCTCCAGCCGGAACCGGTCGCCGCGATCGATCGCCCGCACCGGCGACTCCTCGAACAGCACGACGCTGGCGGGCAGGCTCGCCGCCAGCCCCCGCGCCAAGGCCGCCGCCTGCACCAGCACGCTCCCGGGGAGCCGGATGCCGGCCCGGTAGTGCGCCGTGCCGGTGATCCTCTCGAGCCCGGCCGCGTCGAGCCACTCATACGGCTCGCCCAGGCTGTCCAGCCAGGCCCGCAGATGGGGCAGCGCCGCGGCCCCCTCGGCTCCGGCCGCGCCATGGATCCACCCCGTCTCGTCCCAATCGCAGCCGATCCCGTGCCGCTGGACCGTCTGGCGGAGCTGATCGATGCCGAACCGGCAGAGATCGCGATACCGCCGGCTCGTCTCCGGCCCCAGGCGAGCGATGAAATGGGCGCGGTCCACCACGAACCCCGAGCTCCGCCCCGAGGCCCCGTCCCCCGCCCGATGAGCATCCACCACGGCGATCCGCCACCCCGGCCGGAGCTCGGCCAGCCGCCGGGCGCAGGCCAGGCCCGTGAATCCCGCCCCGATCACCGCGCAATCGGCCTTCTCCTCCGAGATCAACCGCCGCGCCGGGGGAAGGAAAGGGAGAGTCTCGATCCACCCGCAATGCCGGTCTCCGGCCGGGATCGTCCGGATCCGCCGGTGGCGCGGGTGGAGGGGGAGCTCGTAGCGGAACCTCTGGCGGCCTGGGGATCGGAGCATGATGGAGTACCGTCCGCGAGTATAGCGCGGCGCGCATGAGGGAAGGATCGTCCGTACCGGCGGGGGAAGGTTTCCTCCTCGCGGAGAGAACGCCTCCCCCGCGGGAACGAATGTTCCATCTGGCGGGGGAATGTTCCGACCCGGCGGGGGAATGTTCCATCGGTTGGGGAGGATGTTCCAACCTTTGGATGGAACGTTCGTCCGAGAGGGGGAATGTTCCGTCTCTTTGGGTGGAACGTTCCGTCCGTTTGGGGATGTTCCGTCCGTTCAGTTGGAACATCCGTCCGACGGGTTGGAACATCCGTCTTGTTGGACGGAACATTCCCCCAACAGGTTGGAACATTCCCCTTTTGG
>JAICSG010000693.1 GCA_025937035.1 Thermoanaerobaculia bacterium
ATCCCGGGCGGCGGCGGCACCCAGCGCCTCCCCCGTCTGGTCGGGGTGGGCAACGCCATGCGCCTGATCCTCTCCGGGGACATGATCCCCGCCGCCGAGGCCCAGTCGATCGGCCTGGTCGAGATGGTGGTCCCGGCCGAGGAGCTGCGGGCCAAGACCCTGGAGCTGGCCAACAAGATCGCCGGCAAGAGCCCGCTCACCCTCAAGGTCGCCAAGGAGGCGCTGCGGGCCAGCGAGCGGCTGTCGATCGAGGACGGCATCTCCTACGAGCGCGACCTCTTCTGCCTCTGCTTCTCCTCCGCCGACAAGGAGGAGGGGGTGAAGGCGTTCCTCGAGAAGCGGCCGGCCCAGTGGACGGGGCGCTGATCATGGCCGCTCCCCACGCCGACCTGCTGTCGCTGCGCTCCGAGTTCCCCATCCTGGAGCACACGACCTACCTGATCAACAACTCGCTCGGGGCGATGCCCCGCGCCGTCCACGACGAGATGCAGTCCTACGCCGACGCCTGGGGGAAGCGCGGGGTGCGCGCCTGGAGCGAGGGGTGGTGGGAGATGGCGGCGGAGACCGGCGACCTGCTGGCGCCGCTCCTTGGCGTCCGCCCGGGCGCGGTCTCCATGCACCAGAACGTCTCCGTGGCCGCCGCGATCTTCCTCTCCTGCATGGACTACCCGGCCGAGCGCAACAAGATCGTCTACACCGGGCTGAACTTCCCCAACGTCATGTACATCCTGGAGGGAGAGCGCCGGAAGGGGGCGGAGATCGTCACCGTCCCCTCGGACGACAACATCGGCGTCCCCACCGAGCGGCTGCTGGCGGCCATCGACGAGCGGACCCGGCTGGTGCCGATCTCCCACACCCTCTTCCGCAGCGCCTTCGTGCAGGACGCCGAGGCGATCGCCCGCCGCTGCCGCGAGGTGGGGGCGATCCTCCTGCTCGACGTCTACCAGTCCACCGGCGCGGTGCCGCTGGAGCTGGAGGCCTGGGGGGTGCACGCCGCCATGGGCGGCTCGGTCAAGTGGCTCTGCGGCGGCCCGGGCGCCGGCTATCTATGGGTGAATCCGGAGATCGCCGGCTCGCTCAAGCCGACCCTCGTGGGCTGGCAGGCGGACGAGGAGCCCTTCACCTTCCGCCCGGGCCCCATCCGCTACCGCGAGGAGCCGGCCTGGCGCTTCCTCACCGGCACGCCGAACATCCCGGCCCTCTACGCCTGCCGCCCCGGCTACAAGATCGTGGCCGGTGTGGGCCAGAAGAAGATCCGCGAGCGCTCCCTGGCGCTCACCGACTACCTGATCGCGCTCGCCGAGGAGGCCGGCTTCGAGATCCGCACCCCGCGCGACCACAAGCACCGCGGGGGCACGGTCTCGGTCTTCCACCCGGACGCCGAGCACCTCTGCCACGAGCTGATCGACCGCCAGATCATGTGCGACTTCCGCCCCAACGCGGGCATCCGGCTCTCCCCGCACTTCTTCAACACCGAGGAGGAGCTGGAGCACGCCGTGGCGACGCTCAAGGAGCTGGCGGGTCGATAGAAATTTCGTTATATTCTTAGGAGCGGCGGCTCATGGATGGGCCCCGAGCTCACAAAAGGAGATCCTCATGAAGAAGACCGCTCCCAAGAAGATGACCATCTCCCGCGAGACGCTGGCTGTTCTGGGCAAACCGGAGGAGATGAAGGAAGTCTTCGGTGGCGTCTATAGCGACAAGTGCACCACCTCTGTGAACGTCTGCTGCCCTTAAGCCTCCAATCCCCCGGTAGGCAGGAGCATGCCGCATCCCCTACCGGGGCTCGGTCCCTAGGACCTCAGACGCCACCTCCCAGCCGTGAGGGGATTCCCGATCCCCCTTCGTTCTCTCCGCAAGGCGAGGCGAAACGGTTGCCCGCCGGTTGAAATCGAAGAAATCAAAAATCAATCGACGGGCCCGGAGGCCCACGAGAAGGAGATCCCCATGAAGAAGATCGCCCCCAAGAAGATGACCCTCACCCGCGAGACCCTCGGCGACCTGAGCGACAAGGAGATGAAGGCGATCCTCGGCGGCGCCACCCGCGTGACTGGCAATTCGGTTGACGTCTGCTGCGCGTAAGAAGCACAGGGACCCCAGGGACAGCAGGGACACCAGGGACGAGAAGAAACCCCTCTTTTTCAAGTCCCTGGAGTCCCTGGAGCCCTTTCCCTCCTACACGTGATTCAACAACATCAGCTCATAAGGATGCGGCTCCAGGTAGGCCTGCCCCTGGAGATACTCCACCCCCTGCCGTCGCACGTGATGCCGGATCAGGGTGAGGGGGACGATCAGCGGCACCAGCCCCAGGCGGTAGCGCTCGATCGTCTCGGTGAGCTCGGCGCGGTCCGCGGGGTCCAGGGCGTCCGAGACGTAGCCCGCCAGATGCATGAGCACGTTGGTGTGGCCGCGCCGGGTGGCCGGGCGGCGCAGCACCTCCGTCAACCCCTGACGGTAGGCGGCGGCGAGATCGGTGACCGGTGTCCCCTTCCCGGAATCCCCCAGCAGACGGCCCAGACGGCGCATGCCGTTCTGGTTGCGCGCCATCAGCAGGAGCTTGTGACGCTCGTGGAAGCGCATCAGGGAGGCGCGGGTCCACCCCGCCTTCTCCCCCTCCCGCCAGCGGTGGTGGACGAACACCCGGGCGATGAAATTCTCCCGCAGCAGCGGATCGTTCAGCCGCCCCTCCTCCTCCACGGGCAGGTCCGGCAGGCGCTCCATCAGCGCCTCCGCGAACATCCCCCGGCCGTCCCTTGACGGCGCCCCCTCACGATCGGGATAGACCTTGACCCGCTCCATGCCGCAGCTCGGGGAGTCCTTCTTGAGCACGTAGCCGTCGAGGTCCATCGCGGCCAGCGCGGCCACCCGGCGCTGGCCCCAGGCGCGCATGGCATCCGTGTAGTCCTCGCCCGTGCTGGGCATGACCAGGCGGGTCTCCTCCCCCCGCCGCTCCAGCCGGATGGGCGGCCGGGGAGTGCCCATCCCCACCTCCACCTCGGGGCAGACCGCCACCCACTCCACGTAGCGGCCGAAGGTGTCGGTGAGAAAGGCGTCCCGCTTGTGGCCGCCGTTGTAGCGCACCTCCTGGCCGAGCAGGCAGGCGGAGATGCCGAGGCGGAGCTTGGGGGGACCGGGAGTGGACATCCCTCAATGTATAGCGCAGGCATCCTCCGG
>JAICSG010000577.1 GCA_025937035.1 Thermoanaerobaculia bacterium
ACCTGGGCCGCTTCCTGCCCGACGGCAACATCGAGTTCCTGGGCCGGGAGGACTTCCAGGTCAAGATCCGCGGACACCGCATCGAGCTGGGGGAGATCGAGGCCGCGCTGTGCCAGGTCGAGGACGTCCGCTCCGCCGTGGTGACCGCGGCCGGCGAGGACCGCGCCAACCGCCGGCTGGTGGCCTACGTGGTGCTCGACCGTCCGGCGCCCGCACCCGCGCCGGCGCCGCGCCCCGCTCCCCATCCGCAGGCCGCGCCGATGCCCCGTCCGGCTCCCCGTCCGGCGCCGGGGCCTCTGGAGGACGACGTGCCGGCCTTCGCGCCGATCAAGGGCGAGATCGCCAAGCTGGAGTTCAGGCTGGCCGGGCACGGGCTGCGCGGGGAGGAGGGGAGGCCTGTGGTGCCCCTCGCCAGCCCGGCTCTGGACGAGGCGTTCCTCGCCCCCTACCGGGAGCGCCGGACCCATCGCGAATTCCTGCCGGAGCCCGTGCCGTTCGGCCGTCTCCACCGGGTGCTGGCGGCGCTCATGGACACCGGCTCCGAAGGGGAGGCCGGGCGCCGCTACCTCTCCCCGGGCGGCGTCTACCCCGTGGAGATCCACGTCCTGGCGCGGCGGGTGGAAGGTCTGGAGGCAGGGACCTACCGCTACGATCCGGAGGCGGACCGCCTCACCCCGACCACGCCGGGAGCGGACGTCGAGCCGCGCTGGTACGACGGGGTGAACCAGCCGGTCGTCCCGCAGGCCGCCTTCGGGATCTTCCTGATCGGGAGACCGGACGCTCTGCGCGCGGCCTATGGCGAGGCGGCGCGGGAGCACGCCCTGCTCGAGGCGGGCTCCCTGGGGCAGCTCCTCATGGAGGTGGGGCCGGCCGCGGCGATCGGCCTCTGCCCGATCGGCGGGATCGCCTTCCACGAGGCGCGGGAGCTGTTCGGCGTCGACCGCTCGTGCGTGCTGCTGCACAGCTTCCTCGGCGGCGCGATCGCCGCGGCCGAGCCGGAGGATCGCGCGGCCCGCGAGCTGCCGTGGCCGGCGCGGGTCGAGAGCTTTCTGGCGGACCGCGTCTCCGCCGGCGTCTTCGGGCGCTTCCTGGCCGCGCTGCGCCAGGTGAGCCTGCCGGGCTTCCCGGTCGCCAAATACCGGTACCCGTCGGCGGGCGCGCTCTATCCCGTGCAGGCCTATGTGGCGGTGGCGCCCGGCCGCGTCGAGGGGGTCGAGGCCGGGGTCTACTACTACCATCCGCGGGACCACCGGCTCGTCCGGCTCGCCGAGGGCGCGGAAGCCCTCCCGGCGCTCGCCGCCGCGGCCGGCGCGCAGCTGCCGGAGGGCCAGGCGTTCTCTCTCATCCTCGCCGGCAAGCTCGGCGCCATCGCTCCTCTCTATGGGGACGTGGCCCGGGACTTCTGCCTGCTCGAGGCCGGCTACATGAGCCAGCTCCTGGCCACCGCGGGCCGGGAGCTGGGGGTCGGCCTCGTCCCCGCCGCCTGCCCCGGCTTCTGGGATCTCCGGGCTCCCCTCGCCCTGAACCGCGATCACGTCCCGCTGATCGCGGTGGCCGGAGGCCCGGTCCCGGTCGCCTCCGGAGCCGTCGCGGCGGAGGTCCCGGCAGGGCCGCGGATCCTCGAGAGCGCCGCGGACGCGGAGCGCCTCCGCCAGCGCCTCGCCGAGGTCCTCCCGGAGTACATGGTCCCCTCCCGGATCGTCTTCCTGGAGGAGCTCCCGCTCACCGCCAACGGCAAGGTGGACCGCCAGGGGCTGCCGGACCCCGGGGAGACGGCGGATGGCGAGAGCGCGGCCGGCCAGTCCCCGTCCGTGGCGCCCCGGAGCGAGATGGAACGGACCATCGCGAAGGTCTGGTGCGAGGTGCTCGGCCGCGAGCGGATCGGCATCCACGACAACTTCTTCGAGCTCGGCGGGACCTCGCTGCACATGATCCGGATGCGGAACCGGTTGCCGGAAGAGCTCGGCCGCGATGTGCCGATCACCGAGCTCTTCAAGTTCCCCAGCATTGCGTCGCTCGCTCGCGAGCTGAGCCGGTCCGGCGCGGAGGCCGAGGCGTCAGGGGGCGGAGCGCTGGCTCTGGAGGAGATCGATGAACGGACACAGAAGCAGAAGAGCGCCCTCCAGAAGCAGAAGATGGCGGCGCAACGGAGGATGAAGGCTCATGAGTGATTTCGAGGACCTCGAGTCGAGCGACGCTCCCGAGGGGGTGGCGATCATCGGGATGGCCTGCCGCTTCCCGGGGGCGGCGACGATCGAAGATTTCTGGCGCAACCTGCGGGACGGGGTGGAGTCGATCACCCGCTTTTCCGACGCGGAGCTCGCGGCCGAGGGTGTGCCGCAGTCCCACCTGCGGGCCCCGGGCTATGTGAAGGCGGCGCCGGTTCTGGACGATGTCGCGAGCTTCGACGCCGCTCTCTTCGACATCCTGCCGCGGGAAGCGGAGCTCATGGACCCGCAGCACCGGCTGCTCCTGGAGTGCGCCTTCGAAGCCTTCGAGGCGGCGGGTCACGATCCGTCCCGTTCCACGGAGCGGATCGGCGTCTTCGCCGGCGTGGCGTTGAGCACCTACGCCGCCCATGTCTTCGCCAATACCGAGCTCCTGCGCACGACCGATCCCCTGCTGGTGCAGACGGCGGTGGACAAGGACTACATCGCCACCCTCATCTCCTACCGGCTGGGTCTGCACGGACCCAGCATCGGCGTGCAGACCGCCTGCTCGACCTCGCTGGTGGCGGTCCACCTGGCGTGCCAGAGCCTGATGACCTATCAGTGCGACCTGGCCCTCGCCGGCGGCTCCTCGGTCCGGGTGCCGCAGAAGAGGGGGTACTTCCATGTGCCCGGGGGCGTCGCCTCGCCGGACGGCCACTGCCGGGCCTTCGACGCGAACGCCTCCGGGACCCTGTTCGGCAGCGGCGTCGGTGCCGTGGTCCTGAAGCGGCTGGCGGACGCCGTCGACGACGGCGACCACATCCACGCCGTCATCCGCGGCTCGGCCATCAACAACGACGGCGCGCGCAAGGTGGGCTTCACCGCTCCCAGCGTACAGGGCCAGGCCGAGGTGGTCGCCACGGCCCAAGCCATGGCCGAGGTGAGCCCCGAGACCATCGGCTACATCGAGACGCACGGCACCGGGACGGCGCTGGGAGATCCCATCGAGGTCGCGGCGCTCCAGGAGGTCTTCCGCGCCAGGACACAGAAGCGCGGCTTCTGCGCCCTGGGCGCGGTGAAGCCCAACCTCGGGCATCTGGATGTCGCCGCCGGCATGGCGGGGCTGATCAAGACCGTCCTCACCCTGGAGAACCGCCAGATCCCTCCGACCCTGCACTTCGAGCGTCCGAACCCGGCGATCGATTTCGACGGCAGCCCGTTCTTCGTCAACGCGCGGTTGCGCGAGTGGCCCGCGAACGGCGGTCCGCGCCGGGCGGGGGTGAGCTCCTTCGGGATCGGCGGCACCAATGCCCATCTGGTCCTGGAGGAGGCTCCGGCTCCCAGGCCGTCGGGCCCCTCGCGGCCCTGGCAGCTCCTGCTGCTGTCGGCGCGGACCGAGTCGGCGCTGGAGACGGCGACCGACAATCTCGCCCGGCACCTGCGGGAGACGCCGGGCCTCGACCTCGCGGACGCCGCCTACACTCTGCAGATCGGGCGCCGGGCCTTCGAGCACCGGCGAGTCCTCGTCTGCAACAGCGCCGAGGATGCGGCGGCGGCCCTGGAGGAGCGCCAT
>JAICSG010001048.1 GCA_025937035.1 Thermoanaerobaculia bacterium
CGGCGAGGAGATCGGGGACCGTGAGCGTCCCGCGGCCGGCCTCCTCGAAGAAGAGGTCGAGGATGGGCTGCGCCGGGGTCCGCGAGTGAACCTCCAGATCGCTCTCGCGGTGCAGCGAGGTCGGGCGCCAGAACCACCAGGCGCCGTCGTCCTTGCGGCGCAGGGTCGGATTGGGGCGCGGCACGATCGCCGGCCAGGCGGCGCGGTCGATCCCTAAGCAGGCCGACACCTTGCGCGCCTCGGCGACCGAGAGCAGCACGTCCAGCTTCACCGGCAGATTGACCCCGGAGACTCTCGCGTCCTCGCCGCCGATCCAGGCCAGGGCGGTCGAGCAGAAGACCGAGTTGGGGCTGGTCTTGGTGGCGAAGCGGCCGGCGTAGGCGGTGAGCTTGGCTCCGGCGTGCCGCTCGTCGTGCCGCCAGCGCCCGGGATCGATCCTCTCCAGGCCGCGGAGCCGCCCGAGCAGGGAGCGGCTGACCAGCCGAACGCCCTCGCGGAAGACGGGCGCGGAGGCGATCTCCACCAGGGCTTTCCGCGCCCGCCGGAGGCCCTCTCCATAGGCGCGCTCGTACTCTTCCAGCCGCTTGGCGTGCTCCACCCGGCGGTCCAGGTGGGCGGCGACGGCCGCGGCCAGCTCCGGAGGCAGGCGGGCCGCCGCGAGCTGCTCCGCAGGGACCTTCCGCCGGTTGTGGAGCGCCCGCCGCACGGCGATCGCGGCCAGGCGCCGGCGGGCCGCCTCGGGGTCGTCCCCCGGCGGCTCCCCCGCCACGGTGTAGAGGGCGTCGGTGAGCGCACCGACCTCCGCGTCGAGGCGCTCCTCCAGGTCCAGGACCGGAGCGAGCCGCTCCAGGGCCCCGGGAGCGGCCAGCGGCTCCAGGGACTCGACGGGAGAGGCCGCGATGCGCAGGAGGGCGAGAGCGGGCTCAACCGGCGTGCTCAGGCGGTCCCCCTCCGTCTTCCATCAGCCGGTGCATGAAGTAGCGCAGCAGGGCCTCGGGCGTGGGATCGATCCCCAGCCGGTTCGCATGCATGTGGGCGTAGGACCAGGCGAGGTAGACCAGATCCTGCGGGATGCGCCCGGCGGCGTGCCCGGCGAGGATCTCCTCCGCCACGGGACGGCTCGCCTCCAGGCAGCGCTCGGCGATCCGCGCCGGCTCCTCGCCCCCCCAGAGCAGCTCGGGATGGCGGCTCTGCTCGCCGGTGAAGAGGTCCTGGAGCCCGGCCTTCAGGCCCTGGTATTTCTGCTCGATCGTCTCCAGCTCGGCCTCCTTCCACATCTGCATCTGGCGGGTCCATTGATGGCCGTAGGAGTAGAACGCCAGGCGCTGGGCGCGGTCGAAACGCAGCAGGTCGAGGAGCCGGTCGGTCATCAGCAGCGACCACTCGCGCCGGGTCTTGGCGAGCCGCCCCTGGCGCTCGGCCTCCATCAGGTCGAGGCAGGCGAGCGAGTCGTGGAGGAAGAGCTTCTCGGCGAGCGCCATCCCCTCCGGGCCGCCATAGCGCTCGATCTCCCGGTCGTACTCGGCGAATTCGGCGTCCGCGATCACGCCGGCGTCATGGAGCGCCCGGAGGTCGCGCTCCACCCGCTCGCGCACCGGCCCGGAGACCCAGTCCGGCCGGCCGAGGACGCGGAAGCGCACCTGCCAGCTCGGCACGTTGTAGCGGGCGAAGAAGAGCGAGTCGAGCTCGGGAGCGCCCCGCAGATCGCGCGCGACCGGCGTCACGAAGTCGGCGAGGATCCGCTCGTGCTGCTCGCGGGGGGCATAGAGCAGCGCGAAGAGACAGAGCTGGTCGTCCATAGTGGAAGAGCCTCCAATCGGGTAAGCCGGAATGGGCCGGCGTCCCGGGCTTGCTACCCGTCGCGCCGGCCCCGTGGACGTCAACCGGGAGAGGTCCCTAGTTGGTCGTCGTGGCCGTGAACAGGCTGCCGACCGTCGACGACGAGATCGGACAGGTGCAGAGGTGGCTGGTCGTCGACG
>JAICSG010000161.1 GCA_025937035.1 Thermoanaerobaculia bacterium
CGCTCGCGAGCCAGGCGCTCGCGGTCGCGCGCGGCGAGCAGCTCGCGCTCGTAGAGCTTGCGCTCGGTGGCGTCGAAGACCGTCGTCCGGATGGCGCGCGGCGCGCCGCCGTCATCGAGGAGCAGCACGGAGTTGACCAGCGCCGGGAGCCGGCGGCCGTCGGCGCAGACGATGTCGACGGCGATCTCGCGCACCGAGCCCTGCATCCGCAGCATCGGCGCGTAGTGCGTCTCGTGATAGATGCGTCCGCCGGCCGTCAGCAGGTCCTGGAAGCGCTTGACGCCGACCAGCTGCTCGCGCGCGTACCCCGTCCAGCGCAGGAAGGTCGCGTTGACTCGCACGAGCATCCCGTCCGGCGACGCGGAGAGATACCCGCACGGGGCGTTCTCGTAGAGGTCCTCGGCGCTCTCCTCGAGCTCCGGAGATGCCGGCGGATCGATCCTCTGCTCGGAATCCGGCAATTCAAGCGGCTTTCAGGAACGCCTGGATGGCGGCGATGGTTTCCTCGGGAGCGCTCAGGTTGGGGCAGTGGCCGGTGGCCTTCATCAGCACCAGCGTGCTGCCGGGGATCTGGCGGTGCACGTACTCGCCCACGTGCTGGGGGGCGATCACGTCCTCGGAGCACTGGAGGACGAGCGCGCGGGCCGTCACCCTCGGCAGGTCGGCGCGGTTGTCGGAGGAGAAGGTGACGCGCGCGAAGTGCCTGGCGATCTCGGGGTTGGTGCGGCAGAAGCTGTTGGTCAGCTCCGAGCCCAGCTCCGGACGGTCGGAGTTGCCCATGATCACGGGCGCCATCGCGCTCGACCAGCCGAGATAGTTGCTGTCGAGGGATTCGAGGAGGCCGTCGATGTCCTCCTGGCCGAACCCGCCGACATAATCCCCGTCATTGATGTAGCGAGGGGAGGGCCCGACCAGGACCAGGCTCTCGAAGACGCCCGGCTCCTCCACGGCCGCGAGCACGCCGATCATCGCGCTCACCGAGTGGCCCACGAAGACCGCGTCCTTAGCCCCGAGCTCGCGGCAGATCTCGAGGACATCCCGCGCGTAGCCCTGGAGGGAGTCGTACCGGCTCGGGTGGTAGGCGGATAGGTCCGACCCGCCCGCGCCGACGTGGTCGAAGAGGACGACCCGGTAGTCGTCCGCGAAGGCGGGGGCCACGAACCGCCACATGTTCTGGTCGCACCCGAAGCCATGGGCGAAGACGATGGCCTGGCGGTCCTCGGGACCCGAGATCTTGACGTTGTTTCTCTGGAGAATATTCATGCGGGCTCGAATCTTACCACCTGACCCGGGGCGTCCCGGGCCGGCGGCCTCAACCCCCCGCCACCTTGCTCAACGCGAAGGCGATCAGGAAGCCGGCGACGGTGATCAGGCCGGCGTAGTCGTGGGTCTCCTGGAAGGCCTCGGGGATCATGGTGTCGACCAGCATGGAGAGGATCGCTCCCGCGGCCAGCGCCGTGGTGGCGGCGATCACCCCGGGCGAGAAATTGCGGAAGACGGCGAAGCCGAGCAGGGAGGCGATCCCGGAGACCACGGCGATCACCGTCCAGACGCCGAAGACGTAGCGCACCGGGCGGCCCGCCTTCTTCATCCCGGCCGAGCTCGAGAGCCCCTCGGGGATGTTGGAGAGGAAGATCGCCACCACCGTCACCCAGCTCACCACGCCGCCGTGGATCATGCTGACACCGATCACGATCGATTCCGGGATGCCGTCCAGGAGCGCTCCGACCGCGATGGCGAGGCCGCTCCCCGGCTGCTCGTCCTCGGACGGCTGCTGGTCCCCCGAGCGCTTGCGGTGTCTCGCCCCCCGGTGATTGAGGTAGATGTTCGCCGCCGTGTAGATCGCCGCGCCGGCCAGGAACCCCATCGCGGCCGAGGCGAAGCCGCCACGCCGGAAGGCCTCGTCCATCAGCTCGAAGGAGAGCGCCGAGATCAGCACTCCGCTGCCGAACGCCGTCACCCCGGCGGTCCAACGTTGAGGGATGTGAGAGAAGTAGCCGCCCGCCGCCCCCAGCAACAGCGCCGACCCCGCCAGCAATCCCCAGAAACCCGCCCAGAACCAGAGAGGCAAAACTCAGTCCTCCTCAAGAAAGCGTTATTGCAAGATTCTGACGACCTTTCCAGCGGACCTGAGGCTATCTGGAGCCGCCGGTGCCTCCGGCGGCCGGCGGGGCGGAGCCTTTCGCTCCAGCGGCGCGCACGCGCTGGGCCAGCTTGGAGCCGTTCGCGACCGTCTGGTATTCGACGGTCACCGCCTTGCCCGGAGCGAGAGACTTGACCTCCACCTTGGTCGACGGCGACAGGAACAGGTCGACGTCGCCCGTGCCGGTCCGCAAGACCAGGGCCGATCGGGTCGACGCCACGATCTTGCCTGTCAGGGACTGCGCCGCCTGGGCCGCCGCGGGCTGGTCCTTCTCCAGAGGGAGCACCCGCCGCGCGATGATGAACTTGCCGATCTTGCGGTAGTAATCCACCGTGACCTCGGCGCCTTTCTGGATCTCCACCTGGCGCTGGGTCCGCGCGTTGACCGCGACCTGCTGGGTCTTGCCGTCCGGCGTCCTCACGTCCATCCGGTCGCCGTTCCAGAAGACCACCGTCCCCGAGATATGGGGGCCCGGGAAGGCTTTCACCGGCTGCTGAGCCTGTCCCGGGCTCTGGGCCAGGGCGGGAATGGCGAGCAGCGCCGCGGCGGCCAGGAGCGCCGCGCGCGAGAGATGTCTCCAATCGATCATATTTAGAAAACCTCCTTCCGATCAATGGGAAATAAATGCAAGAAAAGTACCGGAGCAGAGCGGAAGACGCGCCGCCTTGCCTACAAGGAAACCCGCCGCACGGCGGCCATCACCTCCTCCCGCGCCATCCCCGCGATCGCCACCGAGATCGCCGCCGACGTCAGGCAGAGCGTACAGCCGGCCCGCAGCCAGAAGGCCTGGACGGCCGCCAGCAGCAGGCCGAAGAGCGCCATGGCCGCCACGGCCACACCGAAGAAAAGAACGGTTTTCGGTGTAAGACCGGTGACGATCTCGACGAGATAGCCCACGGCCCCCAGCGAGGCGTCGGGGACGGGGAGCAGCCGGGAGATGGGGGAGTGGAGCACCCTCCGGCTACCGTCGCCGAAGAAGGGCTCCCAGACGGTGGGCACGATCCCCAGTTGATAGAGCGTGAGATAGACCGCGATCGCGAGGCCCGCCAGAGCGAGCCCCGCGATCAGGAGGCGTCTGGCCATCTCATCACTCTCCTTCCGGACATCCTAGGGCTCCGCCTCTCCCAGGGCGATCCGGGCCGCTCTCGCGAGCCGGCCCGGCGCGTGGTCGAGGCCCCAGTGGGCCAGCCGGTCCGCCCAGCTCTGGCGGCCGGTCTCAACGTCCTCGGGCGGCGGCACCTCGACCACCAGGAGCCGCCCCTCGCGCTCGATCACCTCGTGCCCGGTCGTGCCGTCGCTCGCGCGCTCGAAGCGGATCGATACGGTGGCATCGCCCACCCGGACCTGGCGCAGGGTGACCGTTTCGAGCCACGATGGCAGGCGAGGGCGGACCAGGGCCAGCGTCCTTGCGGGAGCGAATGGATAGAGCCCCAGCATCGTTTGGACGAGCAGGACGACCGCGCTGGCGCTCCAGGCCTGAGGGCTGTTGGACCGGGGATAGATCGTCGGCACGGGGGTCTCGTCGCGGCCGTGCCCTCCCAGGGCCTCGGGCAGACGGAGCTGATGGAAGCGCCCGGCGGCGTCGAGCAGCCCGGTCGCCAGACGCTCGGCGTGCTCGTCCAGGCCGTAGCGCTTGCAGCCGAGGAGGAAGGTGGCGTTCTCCACCGGCCAGACGGCGCCCAGGTGATAGGCGAAGGGGTTGTAGGAGGGGTGCCGATTCGACAAGGTGCGGACTCCCCAACCCGAAAAGAGGTCGGGAGCGAGCAGGCGATCCGCCACTCTCCGGGCGTGCTCGGGCGGCACCAGGCCCGCCGCGAGAGCGTGGCCGGGATTCGATCCGATCGATTGGACCTGCCGCTTGTCGCGGTCGAGCGCCATCGCGTAGAAGCCCTCGGACTCCATCCAGAAGGCCTCGTGCCAGCGCCGCTTGAGCGTCCCGGCCCGGACCAGGAGCTCCGCCGCGCGCTCCTCCTCGCCCAGCGCCACCAGGATCTCGGCCATGCGCTGCAAGGCGATACAGTGGAAGGCCTGCTCCTCGACCGTGCAGAGAGGGCTCTCGACCAGGCTCCCGTCGGGATAGCGGATCGCCTCGTCGGAGTCCTTCCAGCCCTGGTTCTCGAGGCCCTTGGGCGATCGCTTCACCGACTCGAGGAAACCGTCGCCGTCCGGGTCTCCGAAGGTCCGGGCCCACTCCAGGGCCCGCAGGGCAGCGTCGCGATACGCGCGGAGGTCGTCATCGTTACCCGTCCAATGCCAGAGCTCCGAGAGAGCGGTCACGAACATGGCGGGTGCGGTCTGGGTGCCGTAGTAGGCCCGGTGCGGATTGATCTCGAGCTCCGCGAGGGGGCCGCGGCGCATTTCGTGGACCATCTTTCCCGGCTCTTCGTCCCGCCAGGCCGAGTCCTCCCGGGCCTGGGTGGCCGCGAGTTGGGCGAGGACGCCGCGCAACATCTCGGGGCCCAGCAGGGCCCCTTGCCAGGCGGCGGTCAAGCTGTCCCGCCCGAAAAAGCCTGTGTAGGTGGGAACGCCCGCGTTCGGGACCCAGGCGTCCGGAATCTCCGGTCCCAGGTCCCAGTTGCGTAAGGCGAAGAGATCCTCGGCCGCGCGCTCGAACGCGGGCCCCACCACCGGATGCGAGGTCTCCAGGCGAGGCCGCCGCCGGCGCCAGCACGCGCGGAGCTTTTCCCGCGGGTCTGCCTCTGCCTCGTCCGAGCTTTTCGAAGGCTGGCGCCACGCGGCGTCGACGCGGGATTCATAATGGAGGGTCGCCTGCCAGCTTCCACCCGCCGGCAGCTTCAGCGCGAACCGCAGCCGCCGCTCCTCCCAGGCGGGCGCCGAGCCCGCCTCGACGACGCGGACGCGCAAGCCGCGCCGCAGCTCGCGCTCACCCTTGCGGACCTGATAGTCGAACGTGGCGGCGCATTGGGCCTCGTCCCAAGTGATCTCGACCGCGCCCTGCTGCTGACGCTCCCCGGCGACCTCCTTGACGTCCGCGAAATCCGCGTCGAGCTCGAGAGCCAGATCCGTCTCGACCGGGGCCATGCTCTGATTGCGCACCTCCAACCGCTCGGCCATGCCACGCCCGAGCCAACGGCTCAACGAGACTTCGAGCGCGTCCTGAGGAAGGCGCGGGCCTTCCGGCTTCCCGCCGGGAAGAGGGACGTAGAGCCAGACGCGCCCGTGATCGCTCTCCAGCGTGCAGGAGGAGACGTACCTGGGCTCACGGCGATCCACGAGGAGCCGATAGCGGGAGAGGATCCGCGTGTCGAAGTCGTAGAGCCCTTCCAGTCCCTCGCCCGTCACGGTGCCGTCCCGGCGGGAGACGAGCAGGGTGTAGCCCTGGTGCCACAGCATGTGCGCCGGCCGGAACGGGTCGAGATCACCGTCGCCGAGAGCGGTAGCGCTCAAGCCTCCCCTCCGCGCCGCGCGGCCCAGAGGGCTCCGGCGAGGCCGATCGCGCTGACCGCCCCCAGCGCCGCCAGCACCCCCCGATGGAGGTTGGACCAGAGCTGGGCGCTGTGATAGGTCGCCCGGTCGTCGAACTGGCCGTGGGCGCCGTGGTCTCCCGGCACCGGCTCCCAGAGATTGTTGGGCCGATTGGGGTCCGCGAAGCCGTCGTATTGCTGGGCGTCGTAGCCGTTGCGGGCCAGATAGTGATCGGCGTAGCCGGCGGCCATCTTGTTGCCCACCACCGCCTTGACCGTGGGCCAGCCGACGTAGATCTCCCGCCGCCGGTGGTGGGCCGCGTAGACGATGGCCCGCGCCGCCACCTCGGGCTGGAAGATCGGCGGCACCGGCTGCGGCTTCCTGGGAAGGCGGCTCTTCACCCAACTGAACTGCGGGGTGTTGAGCGCCGGCATCTGCACCATGCAAATGTGGACGTTGCTGCCGTCGTGCAACAGCTCGCTGCGCAAGGAATCGCAGAACCCCTGGATGGCGTGCTTGGCCGCGCAGTAGGCCGACTGCAACGGAATCCCCCGGTAGGCGAGCGCCGAGCCCACCTGCACGATGGCGCCGCGATCGCGCGGCAGCATGCGGCGCAGCGCCGCCAGCGTCCCCCAGACGTAGCCCAGATAGGTGACGTTGGTCACCCGCTGGTATTCCTCGGGCTTCATCTCCTTGACCGGCGAGAAGACCGAGCACATGGCGTCGTTCACCCAGACGTCGATCGGCCCCAGCTCTTCCTCCACCCGGGCGGCGGCGGCTTCCACCGCTTCGTGATCCGCCACGTCGGTGGGCAGCACCAGGGCGCGGCCGCCCATCGCCTCGACCTCCTGGCGGGCGTTCTCCAAGGCCTCGCGGTTGCGGGCGATCAAGCCGATGTGGGCCCCCTGCTCGGCGAAGGCGCGCACGGTGGCGCGGCCCACGCCGGCGGAGGCGCCGGTGATGACGACGATCTCGGGATTCTTACCGTTTTTCATTTTGCTTTCTCCTCTCTCGTCCCGCCCTGAGCGCCCAGACGGCGGCTCCGGCCAGCAGGGCGCCGCCGGCCAGCCAGGCTGCCGCCCGGCCGGCGCCGGTTCCTTCTTTTTCGATGTAAAGATTTTCGGGGAGATCCCCTTCAGGGCCTTCCGGCCCCTCGCGCAGAGCCATCTGCAGGACCTGCGCCGGATGGAGCGCCCGCCGGCCGGTCTCCTGGGCGATCTGCTCCCGGCAACTGAAGCCCGTGGCCACGATCAGGGTGTCCTTGGCCGCGTTGCGCACGGCGGGGAGGAGCACCTGCTCGCCGACCGCCACCGACACCTCGTAGCGCTCCCCCTTCTCGAAGCCGAAGGAGCCCGCCATGCCGCAGCAGCCGGAGTCGAGCACGTCCAGATCGAGGCCGAGGTCGCGCAGCATCTTCACCGTGTCGTCCATGTGGAGGACCGATTTCTGATGGCAGTGGCCGTGGAGCACGGCCTTGCGCTTCAGCTTGGGGAGCTCGACCGTGTCCTTCTGCTCCTGATGAGCCAGGAACTCGCCGAGGGTGAAGACCTGGCGGCTCAGGCGCTGGGCGTCCTGATCACCGGGGAAGAGGTTGAGCATCTCGTCGCGGAAGACCGCCACGCAGCTCGGCTCGAGGCCGATGACCGGCGTCCCCTCGCGGATCTCCTCGCGCAACGTGTCCAGGATCTCCCGGAGCTGCCGCCTGGCCTGGTCGAGCATGCCGTAGTCGTAGAGCGGGCGCCCGCAGCAGAGGTGCTCCCAGGGGACCGTCACCTGGAAACCCGCCGACTCCAGCACCTCGACGGCGGCGCGCGCCGTGGCCGGGTGGAAATAGTTGTTGAAGGTATCCGGCCAGAGAAGGACCCGCTGCCCGCCGGTCTGCAAGGGTTGATGCTGGTGGAAGAACCAGTCCTTGAACGGCACCGGCGCGAAGGCCGGGACCCGCCGCTGCGGCGCCATGCCGGAGAGGGCCTTGGCGATCGATCGCAGCCCTGGGGTCTGGGTGAAGAGGTTGGCCAACCCGGGCAGTCCCGGAACGAGCGAGGCGAGCCGGGCCCACCAATGGATCAGACCGAAGGCGTAGGCCGAGCGCGGGCGCAGCCGCCCTTCCCAGTAATGGGAGAGGAACTCGGCCTTGTAGGTCGCCATGTCGACCTCCATCGGGCACTCGTGCTTGCAACCTTTACAGGCCAGGCAGAGGTCGAGGGCATCTTTCACGTGCTCGTCCCGCCAGCCGTTCTTCAAGGGATTCCCCTGGAGCATCTCGAAGAGCGCGCGGGCCCGGCCGCGGGTCGAGTGCTCCTCTTCCATGGTGACGCGGTAGCTGGGACACATGGTGCCGCCGTGGTGCTTGCGGCATTCGCCCACTC
>JAICSG010000964.1 GCA_025937035.1 Thermoanaerobaculia bacterium
CGGTCGCGTCCCCCGAGACGTTGAAGGCGCAGCACGAGCCCGCAGCGAGCGCCTGGCCGAGCGCTGGATCGCAGCCGGGCAGGTCGGTCCTCACCGTCACCGGCGGATAGCTCACACCCCAGGTGCTGTAGGCGTGGGCCGCCGGCACCAGCCGGAGGAAGAAGAGCGCCAGGGCTCCATGGACCGCCACGAGGCCCCACCGGGCCCGCGACATCCGCGGCCCGAGGCCCCGGCTTCGCGCTCCCATCCAGGCCCCGCCGCCGGCCGCCAGGAGAAGAAAGCCGAGGATGCCGCCCAGACCCTGCCGCCGGCCTTCATTCCTCGGGTTGTCGTTGATCAGCCAGGTGCAGGTCTCGAAGGCGGCGCTCACGTCCCATCGCCGGCTGAGCTGATCCTCGCAGGCGAGGCCGCGGCCGGCGCCGGGAGTCTCCAGCCCGGTATGGACGGCCGCCGAGTACAACCAGGCGCCCAGGACGAGCACGCCGGCGCTCGCCGCGAGCATGATGAGCGCCCATGTCTCCCGGCGCCCCCGCCGCTGAAGCCGCGCGCCGGCGAGGAGAGCCGCGGCGAGGAGGAGGCCGGCGAGGGCGCTCCAGCGGAGCACCGGATGCGGAGCGGCCAGAGAGGCCGCGGCCCGCCAGGGCAGGGACCAGAGCGATTGGACGCCGGTCATCACGAGGTCGGACGTCGAGTAGGAGAGCGGCGGAAGCCCGATCAGCCCCTCGCGGGCACGCTCGGTCACCAGGCCCAGGATGCCCAGCCCCAGGCCGAGCGCCGCCAGGAGCGCCCCGGCGGCGGCGATCGCCTCGACCGGCTTTTGCCGCGCCCAGTCGAGCAGCGAGGGACGGCCGGCCGGCGGCTTCAGGATCAGGGCCGTCTCGTCGATCCCCAGGGTCGTGGGATAGGCCTCGGCCGGACCCGGGAGTCTCGGCGGGCCGGCCAGCGCCTCCTCGAGCACGAGGCGGATGTGGCTCATGGACGGGCGCAGGTAGGCGTCCTTCGCCAGGCACTGGCGCAACAGGTCCCCGACCGGGGCCGGAAGCTCCCCCGGGAGCGTGCTCCACGACGGCTCGGCGTCGAGGATGGCGCGCACGAGCTCGGTCCGGGACTTCCCGGTGAAGGCCCGCCTGCCGGTGACCAGCTCGAAGAGCAGGCAACCGAAGGCCCAGACGTCGGCGCGCCAATCGGTCTCGAGCCCGCAAAGCTGCTCGGGGCTCATGTAGGGCGCCGTCCCGAGAGCCCCCTGCGCGCGCGTCTCCTCAGCCTTCCCGGCCTTCTCGGACGTTGCGGCGGAGCCCTCTTCTTCGCCGGACAACATCTTGGCGAGCCCGAAGTCGACCACCTTTACCCAGCCCGCGGGCGACACCATGACGTTGGCCGGTTTCAGATCGCGATGGACGATCCCCTTGCGGTGGGCGGCCGCGAGGGCGGTGGCGATCTGGCGGGCGATGCCGAGAGCCTCCGGCACGGCCAGCCGGCCGGTGCCGAGCCGCTGTGCCAGGGTCTCTCCGTCCACCAGCTCCATCACCAGGAAACGGACGCCACCGTCCTCGAAGGCGCCGAAGAGGGTCGCGATGTTCGGGTGGTGGACCGCCGCGAGCAGCCGCGCCTCGCGGCGGAACCGGCTCCTGGCGCGGGGATGGGAGGTCAGCTTCGGATGGAGGCGCTTGAGCGCGACGTCCCGTTCGAGATCGGTGTCCCGCGCGCGGAAGACCTGTCCCATGCCCCCCGCGCCGAGACGGCCGAGGATACGGTAGCCACCCACAGTGTGGCCGACCGCCGGAAGGGCGTCCCCCTCTTCGGCTGATGGCGCTGGCGGCCCCTGCGGCACCCCGTCGACACCCCAGCCCTCGCGCACGGTGCTGTCGAGGGGAAGCGACGAGCTCTCCTCCGGCCAGCTCCCGGTCCCATCAGACGACTTTGGTCGCACTCCATGCTTCCAACCCTGCGGAAGGCGCACCACGAAGATCCCCAGTGTTTGTCCAAATTAGTATGCAGAGGATACCACAGCTCCCATCGACGCGGCTGGCGCGGCTACGAATCCGGCGTGAGTGGCTCGCCCCGCGAGGCGAGGGCTCCAGATCCGGGGCGAGCCACCTACGCCGGATCTTGAGCCTCGGCCGATCCGGCGTGACGACCTCGCCCCGCGCGGCGGGCCTCCGCGGATGCGAGGCGGGCGCGCCAGATGCGGGGCGAAAGGCGCACGC
>JAICSG010000296.1 GCA_025937035.1 Thermoanaerobaculia bacterium
GACCCGCGCGGGCGCCCCACCAGCCGGTGGAATCCGGCGGTCGATCTGGAGCACTTCGACATCGCCGCCGATCTCACCGAGGCGGGCCGCGACAAGGACTGGATGAAGGGGAAATTCAAGGTCGGCGTCCGCCTGATGCCGCTGCGGGGCGGCGCCCGGGCCTTGCAGCTCTACCTCCACAATTTCGCCAAAGTCACCTCGGTCAGCGAGGGCGGCAAGCCCCTCCTCTTCCTGCGCGACCATGTGGGCGCCCGCCGCGCCGCCCTCGACGACCGGCTCTACGACGGCTCGCTGGTGGTCCTGCTCGATCCGCCCCTCGCCAAGGGCCAGGAGCGGCGGATCGACCTCGAATACGAGATGGATGTCCTCAACTACGCGCCGGGCCGCGACTGGTATCCGAGCACGGAGGGGGACGAGACCATCCTCCTCGACACCCACACGGCCCGGCTGCAGATCACCACGCGCAAGAAATTCGAGGTGCGCGCCACCGGCCGGCGGGAGGAGGGGAGCGGCGGCGAGGACGGCCGCGGCTCGACCACCGTCTGGACCGTCGATCACCCGGTCCGGATGCTGACCTTCACCTACGCCGACCACGCCTACGAGGAGCGGCTGACCCGCGACGGCGTGCCGGACGTGATCTGCTTCGGCTCCAAGACCCCGCTGATGAGCGGCGCCCGGTTCCGCCAGGTGGGGCAGGACGTGCAGGACAGCCTCGCCTTCTACCAGCAGCTCTTCGATACGAAGCTGCCCCCCCAGCCGATCTACGTCTCCAGCATCAACGCCACCCACGGCCAGGCGTTCGACGGCTTCATCCATCTGGCCAACAAGAGCTTCGACATCCTGGGGCCCGGGGTGGGGGAGCTGTTCCGTGCCCACGAGGCGGCCCATCAGTTCTGGGGCGTGCTGGTGGGGGCCGCGACCTACCGCGACGCCTGGCTGGGCGAGGCTTTTGCAGAGTACTCGGGGATGATGTTCGTCGAAGCGACGATGAAGGAGGGTCCGCGCTATCTCCAGGAGATCATCCGCGCCTACAACGACGAGCAGAACGGCTCGATCAAGTCCGGCTTCAGCAAGTTCACCCGCCTGGACGTCAACAAGCAGAGATCCCTGCACGGCGACCGCAGCGGCCCGATCGGCCACGGCTGGCGGGCGGACACGGGCGAGCTTCCCACCGCCTACAGCTCGGAGGTCTACGGCAAGGGGGCGCTCGTGCTCCACATGCTGCGCGGCATGCTGCGCGACCAGACGGGGAGCGATCAGGCCTTCGTGGATGTGCTGCGCGACTTCATCCACACCTACCGCGGCCAGGCGCCGTCCACGGGCGATTTCGAGGCCGTGCTGGCCCGCCACGTCCCCGGCGACTGGAGCTGGTTCTTCGACGAGTGGGTGAACGGCATGGGCATCCCCACCTACCGCTGGAGCTACGACGTCGCGCCCGGCGCCGGGGGGCAGGCGGTGGCCACCCTGAAGGTCCGCCAGTCGGACGTCCCCGCCGGCTTCCGGATGTCCGTCCCCGTCGCCATCGAATACCCGGACGGCCGCACCGAGCGCCGCCGGGTGATGATCGACCAGCCCGAGGAGAGCATCCCTTTGAATCTTCCGGAGAAGCCCAAGAGCGTGACTTTCAATCCTGGCTCGGAGGTGTTGTCGAAGACGAGGTGATATCCTAATGCGATTTAATGGGCCGCCTGCGGGCTCAGCAGTATTTATAAAAATACAATGAGCAAGGAACCCCAGCAGAACGCCGACCTCTTCCGGCTCATGGTGGAACGGGTGAAGGACTACGCCATTTTCCTGCTCGATCCGGAAGGGCGCGTCGCCAGTTGGAATCAAGGCGCGGAGCTGATCAAGGGATACCGTGCCGACGAGATCCTGGGCCGCCACTTTTCCACTTTTTATCCCGCCGAGGCCGTGGCGCGCGGCTGGCCGGATTACGAGCTCCAGGTGGCCCGGGCCGAGGGGCGGTTCGAAGACGAGGGTTGGCGGGTCCGCAAGGACGGCTCGCTGTTCTGGGCCAACGTCGTCATCACCGCCCTGCGCGACGAGGAAGGAGTCCTGCGCGGATTCGCCAAGGTCACCCGCGACCTGACCGACCGCCGGCGTCAGGAGGAGCTCCTGCGCGAGAGCGAGGAGCGGTTCCGGCTGCTGATGGAAAGCGTCAAGGACTACGCCATCTTCATGCTCGACCCGGAAGGCCGGGTCACGAGCTGGAACCACGGCGCGGAGCTGATCAAGGGCTACACGGCCAAGGAGATCCTGGGCCAGCACTTCTCGGTCTTCTATCCGGCCGACGCCCTGGCGCGCGGCTGGCCGGAGCACGAGCTGCAGATGGCCCGGGCGGAGGGGCAGTTCGAGGACGAGGGTTGGCGGGTCCGCAAGGACGGCTCGCTGTTCTGGGCCAACGTCGTCATCACCGCCCTGTTCGACCGCGAGAGGCGGCTGCGGGGGTTCGCGAAGATCACCCGCGACCTGACCGAGCGCAAGCGGATCGAGGCGCTGGAGGAGGCCGATCTCCGCCGCAACGAGTTCCTCGCCATGCTCTCCCACGAGCTGCGCAATCCGCTGGCGCCGATCAAGAACGCGCTCTCCGTGATGCGCCTGTCCGGCGTCAGCGAGCCGTCCCTGGACTGGGCGCGGACCGTGGTCGAGCGCCAGGTCTCGCACCTGACCCGGCTGGTGGACGACCTGCTGGACGTGAGCCGGATCGCCGTCGGCAAGATCACGCTCCAGAGAAAGCCGCTGGACCTCTCCCAGGTCGTGACCGCCGCGGTGGAGGCCAGCCGTCCGCTGATCGACTCCCGGGGGCACTGGCTCACGGTCGTCGTCCCGCAAGAGCCGGTCCCGGTCGAGGGGGATCTGACCCGCCTCGCACAAACGCTGATGAACCTGCTCAACAACGCCGCCAAGTACACCCCTTCAGGAGGGGAGATCCGGCTGTCGGTCGAGAAGGAGGAGGGGATGGCCGTGATCCGCGTCCGTGACACGGGCGTCGGCATCACGGCCGACCTGCTGCCCAAGATCTTCGAGCTGTTCACGCAGGGGGAGCGCGCGCTGGACCGCTCGGAGGGCGGGCTGGGGATCGGCCTCACGCTGGCCCAGCGCCTGGTCAAGCTGCACGGCGGCTCCATCGAGGCGCTGAGCGAGGGGCCGGACCGGGGGAGCGAATTCGTCATCCGCCTGCCGCTCACCGCCGTTCCGGTTTCCTCCAGCGCCGCGAGCCGCAAACCGGCCGAGGACCGGCCGGCGGGCTCCCGCCGGGTGCTCGTGGTGGACGACAACGGGGACGCCGCGGAGAGCCTGGAGACCCTCCTCCAGCTCTGGGGCCACCAGGCGCGGAGCGCCCTGGACGGCAAGGAAGCGCTCATCCAGGTGGCGGCGTTCGAGCCCGAGATCATCCTGCTCGACATCGGCCTGCCCGGCATGGACGGCTACGAGGTGGCGCGCCAGATCCGGGCCCTGCCCGCCGGCCGGAGCTCGCTGATCGTGGCGGTGACCGGCTACGGCCGCAGCAGCGACCGCCTCCAGAGCCAGGAGGCGGGCTTCGATCATCATCTGGTGAAGCCCGTGCAGCCCGAGGTTTTGCAGGAGCTGATCGCGTCGGCGAAGCCGGCGCACAGCGGGCGCTAGAAAGGACCTCAAGGACCCAAAGGACTGCAAGGACTGCAAGGACTGCAAGGGCGAAGAAAGAATCCTTTTTGCCCTTGCAGTCCTTGCAGTCCCTTGGGTCCGCCGAGGCCCTCTGGCCGGGGGATTGCACGAAAAGCTTGTGAGAAGGGGAGGAAGCACCATGGAAACCCGCAGGATCGGCTCACTGAACGTCTCCATCGTCGGCCTCGGCTGCAACAACTTCGGTTGGCGGCTCGACTATGACCGCACCGTCGCCGTGGTCGACGCGGCCCTGGAGGCGGGCATCAACTTCCTGGACACGGCGGACATCTACGGCGGCACCGAGAGCGAGGAATTTCTCGGGCGGGCCCTCCAGGGCCGGCGCGACCGGGTCGTCCTCGCCACCAAGTTTGGCATGAAGGTGGACGAGCAGCGCCAGGGCGCCAAGCCCGACTACGTGCGGCGGGCCTGCGAGGACAGCCTGCGCCGGCTCCGCACCGACCACATCGATCTCTACCAGCTCCACCAGCCCGACCCCTCGACCCCCATCGGCGATACCCTGGCGGCGCTGGACGAGCTGGTGCGCGCCGGCAAGGTGCGGGAGATCGGCTGCTCCAACTACTCCGTTCAGCAGCTCCGGGAGGCCAAGGCCGCGGCGGGGAGCGGCGCGAGGTTCGTGAGCGTGCAGAACGAGTACAGCCTCCTGCACCGCGATCCGGAGCAGGGGGTGCTCGCCGAATGTGAGCGGGAGGGCCTCGCCTTCCTGCCGTTCTTCCCGCTCGCCAGCGGCATGCTGACGGGCAAGTACCGCCGGGGCCAGCCGCCGCCCGAGGGCACCCGTCTGGCGAAGGGAAACGCCCGCTTCCTCAACGACCGTAACCTGGACGTGGTGGAGGAGCTCGCCAGCTTCGCGGCCTCCAAGGGTCACTCCCTGCTGGAGCTGGCCTTCTCCTGGCTGCTGAGCCACCCGCCGGTCGCCTCGGTGATCGCCGGGGCCACCCGCCCGGAGCAGGTGCGCTCCAACGTCCACGCCGCCGGATGGCGCCTGAGCCCGGTCGACCTCGCCGAGGTGGACAAGATGGCGCGGCCGGCGGCCGTGGCCTCCTGAGCGAGCCCGGCGATGAATCGCCGGGCTAAGAACGGCGCCGGGTAAACCCGGCTTGAAGCCCCCTTCAGGGGGCACTGTTCTTAGCCCGGGCATTCATGCCCGGGTAGAATCTCCGCCATGCCCCCGACCCCACCCGCCCCCGCCTCCACCCCCAGGACCGACCCCCTCGCCGGCGGGGGCGAGATGGGGGCGCTCATGCGTTCGATCGACTGGTCGAAGACGGCGGTGGGGCCGGTCGAGGGGTGGCCGCAGAGCCTGCGCACGGCGCTCAGCATCCTGCTGGAGACCGGGTTCCCGATGTATATCGCCTGGGGGCCGGATTTCACCCAGTTCTACAACGACGGCTACCGGCCGATCCTCGGCTCCACCAAGCACCCGGCGGCGATGGGCTTGAGCACCCGGGTCACCTTCGCCGAGGTCTGGGACATCATCGGCCCGATGTTCGAGGGGGTGATGCGGGGCACGCCCACGACGGTGGTCGACTTTCTGCTGCCGCTCGACCGCCACGGCTTCGTCGAGGAGTGCTATTTCATCTTCTCGTACAGCCCCATCCGCGAGGAGGGGGGGAGCGTCGGCGGGATCCTCGTCACCGTCACCGAGACCACCGGGCGGGTGCTCGGCGCCCGCCGGCTCAGGACGCTGCAGGAGCTCGCCGCCCGCACCCAGAAGGCGGCCACCGCCGAGATGGCCTGCGAGGCGGCGGCCGGCGTCCTGCGGGAGAATCCGGACGACCTGCCGTTCGGGCTGGTCTACCTCTTCGACGCCGGCGGCAAGGGGGCCACGCTGGCCGGCGCGGCGGGCCTGGAGCCGGGGAGCCCCGCCAGCCCCGCGCGGATCGACCTCTCGGCGGGGAGCCCGCTCTGGCCGCTGGCGGACGTCCTGCGGACCGGCGAAACGCATGTCCTGGAGGAGCTCCCGGCCGCGGCGGGGCCTCTGCCGGCGCAGCGGGTGGCGGTGATCCCCGTGGCCCAGCCCGGGGAGGAGCGGCCGGCCGGAGCGCTGGTCGCCGCGATC
>JAICSG010000439.1 GCA_025937035.1 Thermoanaerobaculia bacterium
CCGAGCAGGTGCGCATCCTGGAGCGGCCCACCCCCCAATGACACCGGAAACCCCCATCCGCTGGACGCGCAAGGACCTGCTGGGGATCGCCGAGCTCTCCCCGGCCGAGATCGAGCTGATCCTCGACACCGCCGAGTCGTTCAGCGAGATCGGCGAGCGGGCGATCAAGAAGGTTCCCACCCTGCGCGGCAAGACGGTGCTCAACCTCTTCTTCGAGGCCTCGACCCGCACCCGGTCGAGCTTCGAGATCGCCGAGAAGCGGCTGTCGGCCGACAACATCAACTTCTCGACCTCCGGCTCGGCCCTGGAGAAGGGGGAGACGCTGGTCGACACCGCGCTCAACCTCCAGGCCATGGCGCCGGACCTGGTGGTGATCCGCCACGCTCACGCGGGGGTTCCCCACATGCTGGCCAGGCGGATCAAGGCGGGGGTGATCAACGCCGGGGACGGCGCCCACGAGCACCCCACGCAGGCCCTGCTCGACGCCTTCACCATCCGCCGCCACAAGGGGAAGCTGGCCGGTCTGAAAGTCGCCATTCTCGGCGACATCGAGCACAGCCGGGTGGTGCGCTCGAACATCCATCTGCTCAACAAGATGGGCGCCCAGGTGACGATCGGCGGGCCGCGCACCCTGATGCCGGTCGAGATGGAGTCGATGGGCGTCGAGGTGGCCTACTCGCTGGAGGACGCGATCCGCGACGCGGATGTGATCATGATGCTGCGCGTCCAGCTCGAGCGGCAGGGGCGGATGGCCTTTCCATCGGTCAAAGAGTACTTCCAGCTCTTCGGCCTCACCACGGCCCGCCTCGCGGCGGCCAGGGACGACGTGATCATCATGCACCCCGGACCGATGAACCGCGGCACCGAGATCGCCAGCGAGGTGGCGGACGGCCCCTATTCGGTGATCCTGGAGCAGGTCACCCACGGCGTTTCGGTCCGCATGGCCGTCCTCTACCTGCTCTCCGGCGTGCACGAGGAGACCGTCTGATGGCCAAGGTGCTGATCCATGGCGGCCGGGTGATCGATCCCGGCCAGGACCTCGACAAGAAGCTCGACCTGCTGATCGAGGACGGTCACGTCTCCAAGCTCGACGGATCGATCAAGAAGCCCAAGGACGCCGAGACCTTCGACGCTTCCGGCTTGGTGGTCGCGCCGGGGCTGATCGACATCCACGTCCATCTGCGCGAGCCGGGGCAGGAATACAAGGAGACGGTGCGCACGGGCACCCTGGCCGCGGCGGCCGGCGGCTTCACGGCCGTGGCCTGCATGGCCAACACCGATCCGGTGAACGACAGCCGCTCGGTGACCGAGCACATCCTGCTGGAGGCCCGGCGCTACAACCACGCCCGGGTCTATCCCATCGGCGCGATCAGCAAGGGCTTGCTGGGGGAGGAGCTGGCGGAGATCGGCGAGATGGTGCGGGCGGGCGCGCGGGCGATCTCGGACGACGGCAAGCCGGTGATGAGCTCCGAGCTGATGCGCCGGGCCCTGCTCTACGCCCAGCACTTCGGCATCCCGGTGATCCAGCACGCCGAGGACCTCACCCTCACCGGCAACGGCGTGATGCACGAGGGGGTGTGGTCCACGCGGCTGGGCCTGCCGGGCATCCCCGGCGCCTCCGAGGACGTGATGGTGGCGCGCGACCTGATCCTCGCGGAAGACACCGCCGGCCGCTATCACGTGGCCCACCTCTCGACGGCCCGCAGCCTCGACATGGTGCGGCGGGCCAAAGCCCAGAAGATCGCCGTCACCTGCGAGGTGGCCCCCCACCACCTCATCCTCACCGACGAGGAGGTGGCGAAGAGCGGCTTCTCGACCAACACCAAGATGAAGCCGCCGCTGCGCTCGGAGAAAGACCGCGAGGCCCTGCTCAACGGCCTCGCCGACGGCTCGGTGGACTGCATCGCGAGCGATCACGCTCCGCACCACGCGGACGAGAAGGACGTGCAATTCAGCGTCGCGCCGTTCGGCATCGTGGGGCTGGAGACCACGCTCAGCCTCTGCCTGGACCGCTTGGTCCGGCCTGGGATCGTCAGCCTGCCGCGGCTGGTCCACCTCCTCTCGACAGGGCCGGCGCGGGTGCTCGGCGTGCCGGGTGGTACCCTGAAGGAGGGGAGCCCGGCGGACATCACGGTCTTCCATCCCGACGCGGAGGTCACCCTGAGCAAAGCCTCCTTCCGCAGCAAGGGCCGGAACACGCCCTTCGACGGGTGGAAGCTCCACGGGCACCCCGTAGCAACGTTCCTCGATGGCCGGCGGACGCTCGTCTCCTAGCCTTTCGGGGAGAGGAGACTTGATGAATTCGAAAGCTTTTCCGTGGATCGCGCTCGGCGTCGCCGGACTGCTGGCCGCCCCCACCCTTTCCCAGACCGCGCCTCAGGCCGCTCCCGCCCAGACCGCGCCCGCGCCTGTTCCGGTCGTCGACCGCCAGGCAGCGCTGGATTCGCTCGTGGCCGCCGAGAAGGCGTTCGCCCAGATGGCGGCGGAGAAGGGGACGCGGGATGCCTTCCTCGCCTATCTGGCCGACGACGGGCTGGTGTTCCAGCCCGATCCGGTGAACGGCAAGGAGGTGTGGAAGGCCCGCCAGCCCTCGCCGGCGATCCTCTCATGGTATCCGGTCCACTCGGAGGTCTCGCTGGCCGGCGATCTGGGCTTCAACACGGGCCCTTACGATTACCGGCCGAAGGCTGGAGAGAAGCCGGTGGTCTTCGGCCAGTTCGCGACGATCTGGGCGCGGCAGGCCGACGGCTCGTGGAAGGCGGCGCTCGACCTCGGCACGGCCACGCCCGAGCCCCCCTCGCCGGTAGCTCCGGCGATCGCTCTGGCCGGTCCCGCCAAGGTCGAGGTGACCGCCCTCCCCAAGATAGACATGGCGGCGTCGCTCGCCGCCCTGCTGGCCGCCGACCGCGCCTTCGCCACGGCCACCCAGGAGAAGGGAGCCGCCGCGGCCTATGAGCCGCTGCTGACCGACGACGTCCGCCTGTTGCGCGCCAGCCGTCAGCCGGTCCTCGGCCGGGAAGCGGCCCGGGCCCTCCTGGCGGAAAACCCGATGCCGACCACCTGGGAGCCCGTCGGTGGAGGCCTGGCCCGCTCGGGGGACCTCGGCTACACCTACGGCTTCGTGAAGCGCCACGAGGACGGTCCGGAGAGCCCCTGGATCAATTCCTCCAACTACCTCCGCGTCTGGCGCAAGGACAAGGACGGCCCCTGGAAGCTGGCCTTCGAGGTCTTCAGCCCGCGGCCCAACAAGCCGAAGCCCTGATGTCCTCACCGGGCCGGGTCCTCCTGTTCCCGCTCTTTCTGATCGCCCTCGCCTGCTCGCAGGGGGGCGAGGCGATCACTCAGGATCCAGCTCCGGCCCCCTCTTCGCCACCCAAGCCCGCCGTCCTCGCCGTCCGCGCCGCGGGAGACCTCGCGGCCCAGATCCGCGAGAGCGGGTTCTTCCGCTGGGGCGTCCCCCGCCTCCCCGGGCTCAAGATCGAGGTGGGGCCGGAGGCTTCCGGCGATGCCATGGTCTGGGTGGAGGCGCTGCCGGCCTCTCGCCCGGTCATCGATCTGGTCAAGGGGCTGCCGGTGGAGCTCGGGCCCGCGATCGTCCTCGGGGGCACCCGCTATGGCGAGCCCGGCCAGGCCCTGGCGCTGCGGATTCCTCAAGGTCCGAAGCCGACCTGGGTGGTGGCCGGTCCGGCGGGGGAGGGGCTCACCAGCCTGGCGGACGAGGTGCTCTTCCGCGTCGCAGCCTCGATGACCGGCCTCCGCCGGGGGAGGCGGGGCGCTCCGCTGGATGTCGACTACCTCCTGCGCGAGACCCCCTGGATGGAGCGGAGCGGGAAGTGGGCCCGGGTGGCGGACGGCGGCTGGACCGTGGACCGCGCGTCCGAGCGGGACGATCTCGCCGAATGGGACCGCCAGCTCCAGGGGATGGCCGAGATCCGGAGCGAGCGCGTGGTCCTGCGCGTTTCCCCCTCTGAGAGGGGCCGCCCCGAGCTCTCCCGGCTGGCCGCCGATCTCGATCGGGCTCTCGCGGACAGGGCTCCCCGGGTCCCCGTCACTCTCTCCTCGCCCGTCACGATCGTCATCGAGCCGGACTACACCGCCCAGGGCCGCCACGCCGGAGAGATCGGCGAGGCCGTGAGGGGCCGGCGTGCCGATCTCCATCTCGTCTATAACCCGGACGACCTGCCGGCCTACCGCTACGCCGTAGCGGGCGTTCTGCTCGACCGCGCCGGAATCAGGAAGCTCCCGCCGGAGATCGCCCACGGAGCCGCCCTCTGGCTCTCCCGCGACTGGTATGGGAAACCCTATCCCGACTGGCTCCCCCTGCTCGCCACCGCCCGCGTCCTCCCCGACGCGGGGGAGGTTCTGGCGCGGGAGGAGCCGGAGGACTCCTCGAGCCTCCTCTCGGCCCCCGCCGCCGCGGCCGTTATCGAACGGCTGCCGGGCACTATGCTGAAGGAGAAGCTTGTCCATCTCCCCGCGGCCTCGCAGGTGGAGGAGATCCTGTCCTCGATTCGCCCGGCGGCGCAGG
>JAICSG010000293.1 GCA_025937035.1 Thermoanaerobaculia bacterium
AGGCCGCGCACGACCAGGCGGTGGCGGCGGTGGCCTCGGCCGAGGCATCGCTGGCGCTGGCCCGGCAGCACGTGGCCGACGCGGTGCACCGCTCGCCGCTCACCGGCGTGATCTCCGAGCGCCGCACCGACGTGGGCCAGCGGCTGGGCGAGGCCGGCATCGCCTTCGTGATCGAGCAGACGGCGCCGCTCAAGCTCCGCTTCAGCCTCCCCGAGCGCTATCTCGGGGATGTGAGGACCGGGCAGACGGTGACCGCCCGCGTCGATCCATATCCGGGCGAGACCTTCACCGGCCGCATCAAGACGGTGGGCGGAGTGATCGATCCGCAGACGCGGACCTTCTTCGCGGAGGCCGAATTCGCCAATTCGGACGGACGTCTGCGTCCGGGCCTGTTCGCCCGCGTGGACCTCGGAGGTAAATAAACGATGCAAAAGCTCGCCGAGCTCTGCGTCCGCCGTCCCGTCTTCGCCACGGTGCTCGTCCTGGCGCTGGTGGTGGTGGGCTTCTTCGCCTACAACGAGCTGGGGGTGGACCGCTTCCCCAACGTGGAGTTCCCCTGGGTCGTCGTGACCACCACCCTGCCGGGCGCCGCGCCCGAGGAGATGGAGACGGAGGTCACCGATAAAATCGAGGAGGCGATCAACACGGTCAGCGGCATCGAGGAGATGATGTCGACCTCCTCCGAAAACGTTTCCTTGGTACAGATCCAGTTCTCATTGGAAAAGAACCCGGACGTGGCCGTGCAGGAGGTGCGCGACAAGGTCAACGCCATCCTGGCCAACCTGCCCAAGGACGTCGATCCGCCGATCATCCAGAAGCTCAGCGCGGACGCCGATCCGGTGATCTCGATCGCCCTCTCCGGGCCCGCCTCGCAGCGGGAGATCTCCGAATACGCGGACCACGTGCTCAAGCGCCGCCTGGAGACGGTCAACGGCGTGGGCCAGGTGAAGCTCGTGGGCTCGCGGCAGCGGCAGATCAACGTGATCACCGACACCCAGAAGCTCGACGCCCAGGGGCTCACCGCCGCCGACGTGGTCAACGCGCTGGCGACGCAGAACGTGCAGATCCCCGGCGGCAAGGTGACCGAGAGCCGGCGCGACCTCTCGCTGCGCACCTACGGCCGCGTGGGTAGCCCTGAGGAGTTCGGCCGCCTGCCGGTCGCCAACCGCAACGGCTACGCGGTGAAGGTGGGCGACGTGGCCCACGTCGAGGACGGCGTGGAGGACGCGGAATCGACCGCCTCGGTCTCCGGCAAACCGGCGGTGGTGCTGCAGATCCTCAAGCAGTCGGGCACCAACACGATCGAGGTGGTCAACGGCGTCAAGGAGCGCTTCGAGGAGCTGAAAGGTCAGGTGCCGGCCGGCTGGAAGGCGGAGATCGTCCGCGATCAATCGAAATTCATCGTGGCGGCGGTCGACGCGGTGAAGGAGCACCTGATCCTGGGCTCGCTCTTCGCCGCCTTCATCGTCTGGCTCTTCCTGCGCCGCTTCCGGCCGACGCTGATCTCGGCGATCGCCATCCCCAGCTCGCTGATCGCCACCTTCGCGGCCATGAAGTACATGAATTTCACCCTCAACGTGATCACTCTGCTCGCCCTGACCCTGGCGGTGGGCATCGTGATCGACGATGCGGTCGTGGTGCTCGAAAACGTTTTCCGCCACATGGAGGAGAAGAAGCTGACGCCCCGCCAGGCGGCCATCGAGGGGACCCGCGAGGTGGGCCTCGCCGTGCTGGCCACCAGCCTGTCGCTGATGGCGGTGTTCCTCCCCGTGGCCTTCATGGGCGGCATCGTGGGCCGGTTCATGTACTCGTTCGGCGTCACCATGGCGTTCGCTATCGCCGTGTCGCTGCTGGTGGCCTTCTCGCTCACCCCGATGCTGGCGTCGCGCTGGCTGAGCCTCAAGGACACCGCCGAGGGCCAGGGGTCGCGCGAGCGCGGCTTCTACGCGGTGATCGAGCGCACGTACCTGCGTCTGCTCGACTTCGCCATGGCTCATCGCTGGGTGGTGGTGGTGACGATGGCGCTGGTGTTCCTCTCCACCATCCCGCTGTTCATGCTGGTCAACAAGAACTTCCTGCCCAACGACGACGAGTCGCAGTTCCAGGTGGTGGTGCGGGCTCCCGAGGGGGCCAACCTGGAGACCACGCAGACGATCCTCGAATCGGTGGCATCCCAAGTCCGCAAGCTCTCGGGCGTGGTGACCACGGTGGTGACCATCGGCGACGATCCGCAGAAAACCCAGAACTTAGGGCTGATCTACGTGCAGCTCGACCGCCCGGAGAAACGTGAGCAGAACCAGTTCCAGATCATGCAGCGGGTGCGCACCGAGATCCTGCCGCAATACCAGGCGCTCAAGCTGCGCGCCCAGGTGGTGCTGGTGTCGGCGTTCGGCGGCAACGTCAACAACGACATCCAGTTCTGGATCGGCGGCCCCGACCTTCAGAAGCTCGATCAATACGCGCAGGCGCTCAAGACCGAGCTCGCCAAGGTGCCGGGCACCACCGACGTGGACACCAACTTCATCGTCGGCAAGCCGGAGCTGGGCGTGCGCATCGACCGCGACAAGGCGGCCGATCTGGGAGTACGAGTGCAGGACATCGCCAGCTCGCTCAACGTGCTGGTGGGCGGCCAGAAGGCCACCTCCTATTTCGAGGGGGGCGAGGAGTACGAGGTCCACGTTCGGGCCGAGGAGGGGGACCGCAACAATCCGGCGGCGATCTCCTCGATGGAGGTGCCGTCGATGCGCGGACCGGTTCCCCTGCGCGACGTGGTGACGCTCAAGGAGGGGACGGGCCCCTCGCTGATCAACCGTCTCAACCGGCGGCGGCAGGTGATGGTCACCGCCAACATGCTGCCCGGGCACTCGCAGCAGGCGGCCATCGACGCGCTCAACAAGGCGGCCGCGACCCTCAAGATGCCTCCGGGCTACTCCTACGGCCTGACCGGGCAGTCGCGCGAGCAGGGCAAGGCGGCGAAGGCGTTCATGACCGCCTTCCTGCTGTCGATCATCTTCATGTATCTGATCCTGGCGGCGCAGTTCGAGAGCTGGCTGCACCCGATCACCATCCTGCTCTCGCTGCCGCTCACGGTGCCGTTCGCCCTGCTGTCGATCCTGATGCTCAACCAGTCGGTGAACATCTTCTCGTCGCTGGGCATCCTGGTGCTGTTCGGCATCGTGAAGAAGAACTCGATCCTGCAGATCGATCATACGAACGGCCTGCGGGCCCTGGGCATGCCGCGGGCGGAGGCGATCCGCGAAGCCAACCGGGACCGGCTGCGGCCGATCCTGATGACCACGCTCGCCTTCGTGGCCGGCATGATCCCGCTGGTGGCCTCCAGCGGCACCGGCGCCGGCACCAACCGGGCGATCGGCTCGGTGATCCTCGGCGGCCAGATCCTGTCGCTGGTGCTCACCCTGATCGGCACCCCGGTCGCCTACAGCATCTTCGACGACTGGGCGCAGTCGAGGCTGTTCGCGCGGATCCGGGGCCGGTTCTCCCGCGGCGGCGCTGTGGCGGACGAGGGCAGCCCGACGCCAGCGCCTTGGCGGACGGAGGAGCAGCTGTAGAGGGAGGAAGAGAGCACAGGCCGGTCCGAGAGACCGGCCTTGCTCATTTCAGAAGCTTGGCGGCCAGTTTCTCGATCTTCTGCGCCGCCGGATTCCCCTCCAGGAACTGGCGGATCTGGCGGCGTAGCGCGACGAAGGACTGGGTTTCGTCGAGCGGCAGGGCTCGCACCTCCTTCTCCACCTCAGCCGCCAAGGCCGCGATCTCGGCGTGGAGGTCGATGGTGGGATCGAATTCGGGGATGGGGAGGCGCCAGATGTGTTTGTCGATGTGCCTCTCGTCCTTGCCGTAGGACATCAACGGGCGAGCCTGCCTTGTAACCTCGGCAGTGTTCAGGACCGCACAGAGGAACTGAGCCTCTTCGGTGCTCGTGGCGGTGGCCCAATACAACGTGTGGTCAATCACGTGGCGGCGGTCTTCGATGCGGGCGGCAGCGAGGTGCATTCCCGATTTGCCGTATACAACGTGGCTGGGCTGTATGGGGAATTGCACGGAGAGACTGCCGTGATAGTCGAGCCGTTCGATGAGGGTCATGCGGTCGCTCGACCGGTTTGCATTCCAAATCTCTTCGGCCTGCCTCCACCAGCTAGCGAAACCTGGAAACAGCTCCAGGTGTGGATTCTTGCTGTGAAGAAGCTCGCTCTCGAAATAGGGCAGAAGGGCTCGCGCGGGTTGAAGGGTTCTGTAAGGAAGAACGTACTCGCCAAGATACAGGCGATAGACAAACTCACTCTCGACGACCCCTTCGAGCGCTGCAAGATCCTTCCAAGGGGCCTTTTCATAGGCGCTTCGGACGGAACGGACCGCTACTTTGCCGGCAGCCAATCCCAAAGGTCCGGGAGGTCTGATCTCGACGACAAACAGGACTCTTGGAAAAACCGTGGCGCCGTTCCGAAACCTCTTTTCGTACACCGAGCCCGCGTCGTCGTCCGCGAGCTTCACTCGGCGCTGTCTATATTGCAGGTCCCCAGCAACAGAGGACCAAGAGGCCCCGGCAGAGGGGAGGCGGCCTGACCAAGCCTCGACGGTGTCGGGCATTCGCTTCGCCCTGTCCTCGACTCGTTTGCCGAACACGACGCTCGCGCCGCGGGGAAAGAAATGCGGGCGCAACTCTCTGAGATCCCAGGGTGTCCCGAATTCAACCCGAACCTCTTTCCCGGGAAAAGAGTAATCACCCGACCGAAAGCCCACGAATTGCCCACGGTCGAGAGCTGCGTTGGGCATGACGAACGAGAACCGGCCGCCAGTGCGCAGATAGAGCTCCACAACGCGCGCCACGAAAAGGCCGGACAGGTCCTGCTGCGTGGCGACCTTCGCGCCGTGCCAGAGTCCCCGTACCTCGCTCATCTCCTTGAACTTCTCCTGCATCTCACGCGTCATGTGACGATACGCCAACCATGGCGGGTTTCCGATCAGCGCGTCAACCCGATTCTCGCGCTGTGCGAGCCAGACCGGCCGAGCCAGGTTGCGGACGTAATAGCCCCAGATATGGTTTCGGCCTTCGTCGTGGAGGCGGCACATTGACTTGAATGTTTCTTCGATCGTCTTATGTGCTGAGCTGGCAATGCCGAGGCGCCGAAGAAGGGGTTGAAGGGAGGGGATAGGCGAGCCTGGTTTTCTGTTCGATGCCTTCCTGGCCATCTCCTCGACAAGCTCGTCAAAGCGGCGCGCGTCGTTCAAGAGAGAGTCGGGAAACCTCAACTCGTGTGCAAAGAGGTTGTTTTCCGTGTCCACCTGAATGACGAGGTAGCCTGCCGACCAGAGCTCTAGCTCCTTCTGCTGCCACTGCATGGAGTCACCGAGGTAGACCGGGATCTGGATCTCACCCCTTTCCGGCTCCGTCAGCCGTTTCGAGCCGATCGCGAGAACATAGGTCACACGAGCCAGCGTGACGGCCACTGGATGCAAATCCATTCCGACCACGTGTGAAGAGACTCCGCTCAGCGCTTCACCTACCGGCCTGCCGGCGGCGTCCGCGGCTTGAAGATAGCGGCGTACGGCGTGGAAGAGGAACGTTCCGGAGCCGCACGAGGGATCGAGCACACGCTCCTGGAGCGGCTCGCGGATACTCTCTTCGACCATCCGTTCCGCCAGCCAGTCCGGCGTGTAGTACTCCCCCAGCCTCTTCCTCGTCTCCGAAGCAATCACAGACTCGTAAAGCACCTTGAGGACGTCGTGCTCG
>JAICSG010000031.1 GCA_025937035.1 Thermoanaerobaculia bacterium
AGGCTCGCGTAGGCGAGGGCCAGAGCCAGCGGACGCCCGGAGCGGCCGGTGAACGGGGCGCCGGCCAGGAAGCTCCGGATCAGGGACCGCAGCAGGGCCGCCCGGACCGGCGAGATCTTCAAAGCTTCCAAAGATCCCACCGGAAGCTCGGCGCCGAGCGCTCCCTGAGCCATCACCAGGGCCGCGTAGACGATCCCCTCGCAGTGCCCCTCGCGCGCCAGGGCGCCCAGGCGGGGCCAGTCGAGGGCCTCGCCGCGCTTCAGGGTCTCGGCCAGGTCGAACAGCCCCTTGAGGCGGAAACGCTTGCGGCAGCCGTTGACGGCGAGGGAGATCAGCAGGTCCTCGGGGGACATCATCCAGGCGGGCACGCCGCGGAAGCGGACCGGCCGCGCCTCGCGCCAGATGCGCGGAAAGTCGACCGGCAGCACGCCGTTCATGGTGACGTCGTGGTGGGTCTCCAGGTCGCACTCGACGCCGTTCGAATAGAGGGCCCAGCGGACCTTCTTCTCCTCCCCCTTCCCCTTCTCCCAGCCCGGCCCGGGGCGCAGGACGAGGTCGATGTCCTGCGAGGTCACCACCCAGGGCTCCGCGTAGACGGCGAGCGTGAGGGCCGTTCCCTTGAGCAGCATGGCCTCCAGCTCGACCTCCAGCAGGCGGGCGAGCCCGGCCGCCAGGCGGTCGGCGTCCCGCTCGCGGACCGCCGCGTTCTCGAGGATGGCGAGCTCGCAGCGGGCCGCCAGATCCTCAGGAAGGCCGGCGTCGCAGGTCCGGAGATTGGCCCCCACGATGGGGAGCACCCCGTGCCGCTCCGCCGCCGCGGCCAGGCGGTCCCAATGGACGGCGGCGCCGCGGCAGAGGTCCTCGACCGCCTGGCGGTGCCCGGGGAGGAATTCCTGCCGGGCGCAGAGACAGAGGAGGCGGTCCTCGCGGGTCATGGCAGCAGCTCCCCCACCACCCGCACCGCCTCGTCCAGGTCGGTGCCGGTGGCCAGGCGGAAGCACCGGCTCGCCGCCACCAGCTCCGCCAGGGCGTCCAGATGGGCCTGGGAGGAGCGGGCCTCGGTCAGCAGCACGTTGGGAGCCAGCTCCAGCAGGGCCTCGGCCGGGCTCAAAGGCTCCAGCTCGCTGTGCCGGACGCCCGCCACCCGGGGGAAGACCAGGACCGCCGGAGCGCACTCCCAGACCACCGGCGTCCCATAGGCCCGCTCGACCCGCACCTGCCGCTTGCGCCACCCCGCGAGCCGCGGCTCGCCGAGCGCGGGGGCGAGGTCGGGGAAGAGCTCCACGGTCTGGTCGGTGAGATCGAATTCGTCCGGGAAGGCGAGGACGCGCGGCGGTCCCCCTCCGGGCCGGCGGGCGAGAAAGAGGGTGTCGTCCCCCAGGAAGCCGAATCCGGCCCGCGCCAGGGCCAGGGTGAGAGTCGACTTACCCGCGCCGCTGGTGCCGGGCAGGAGCAGGGCTCTTCCGTCCCTGCAGACACCCCCGGCGTGGAGGCCGTAGAGTCCCCGGCGCTTCAGCAGCTCCACCAGGGGGAGGGTGAAGAGCGGATGGGAGAGGGACCACAGGTCCTCCTCCTCCATCCCGGCGGCCGAGGCGCGCGCCCGGCCCCGGCCCGGCTCGCAGAGCACCCGCAGGCGGGGGCCGTAGCCGATGAAGAGCCGGTCGTCCGCGTCGTCGTAGACCACCTCGCCGAGCGGCGGATCGTAGACCGGCCGCGCCGCGCCCGGGCGGTCGAATTCATGATGGTCCCCGGCCTGGATCTCGAAGGTCAGATCGAACGGAGGGCCGCCGTCGAGCGGCAGGCCGGCCAGCCGCGCGTGGACCCCCGCGGCCGCCCTTGCTCCCTCGCCTGCCGCCAGCACCCCCAGCCTTACGCCATGCAGGAGGTAGGCGCGGTCGGTCATGCCGTCTCCCCCGCGGGTCCGATCTTCCAGGTTTCCGTGAACAGGGGCCGGGGATCGTGGGTCTCGGCGAGGGGCTCGCCGCAATAGACGATCCAGCAGTGGGCGGCGAAGTCACCGCGGATGGTGCCGACGCCGAAGCGGAGGGAGACGTCCGCGCCCGCCTGGCGGAGAAAGCGGTAAAGGGTGAGGCCGCGCACCATGCAGCCGGTGCGAACCGCCGGCCGGCCGGCGATGAGCAGCTCGTCGATCCGCTCGGTCAGCGCCGCGATCCGGTCGGGCCCGGGCGGCGGCAGGGACCGCCTCCGGGGCTCCACCCAGAAGGGGAGGCTGGGGAGCTTGCAGAGCCGGAGCAGCAGGGGCACCAGCGCCGCGAAGAGGACGACGCGGACGGGGAAGAGGGTCTCACGCGCCCTCGACCACCAGGAGCTTCTCATCCAACATCTCCTCCAGGAACGCCAGGACGTCCTCGTAGATCGTCTCCGCCGGAGCGTCGTACTCGGCGCTGATCATCTCCACGATCCCCTCGACGCCGTGCTCGCCGTCGCACAGCTCCCAGACGCGGGCGCTCACCTCGTCGAGGGAGTAGTACTGCCCGCCGTCGAGGTCCAGCAGGACCAGCGTCCCGGCCGCGGTCTGCGTGAGCACCCGCTCGCGTTTCCGGGGACGGCTCCGCGCGTCGATCATCGATCCCTCCCGGGCGCGAAGGCCCGCCATTGCAAAGAGAAACCGGCGAGGCCTTGTTGAGGCCTCACCGGCAGACAACAGGTCCGGGTGCGCAGCCACTAGAAGCTGAACCGGGTGACCCGCCGCAACAGGCCCAGACGCCGCAGGGACGGCTTTCTGTATGCCTTCTTAACCATGGATCGCTCCTCCTTGTTGTGAAAGGCGCCCGGCATACACCTCCCGGGGTATGCCGGGTTTCAAATTCAAGATCCGTGCCGCGTTCCGCTTACTGCACGGAGCCGTCGGAGACCACCACCATGGCCGAGCTGTTGACCGGCCCGTGTCCCTTGACAGTGATCAGGTTGTTGCTCCCCGGGACCATCGCCCTGGAGAGGTCGAGCGTCCGGGTCTCGCCGTCCTTGAGGCCGGTCGCCTTGATCTTCGTGCCGTTGACCGAGACCTCGAGGTTCCTGAGGCCGGGGGTGCTGTTCATGATCAGGAGCTTGTTCTCGGCCTGGTCCACCCGGGCCTTGGTCGCCTGCGGATCGGTCGAGACGCTGCGCTGCACCAGGGTGATCACCGGGTCACAGGTCACAGTGTTGCCGGCCAGGTCGGTCACCACGATGGTGACGTGGGCGGACTGCGACTGATCGATCTTGGTGGCGGTGATGGTCACCGGATCGGTGGTGCCGACGGTGAACGGCGGCACCGGCGTATCGGCGTTGTCCGACTGGGTCACCACGATGCTCTGGAGACCGGTCTGGGGATCCGAGACGGTCACCTGGAGCTGGGTCGGCGGTCCGGCGATCACCCGCGCCGGGCAGGTCGCGCCTTCGACGTCGAGCTGCTGGACGCGCAGGCCGGCCACCTGCCAGAGCAGCGAGTCCGGGTTCTGGCCGACCGGCGCCGAGTTCATCTGCACCGTGGTGGTGCCGACGCCGGAGGGGATGGAGATCGGCGTGAGGATGGTGTTGTACTCCGGTCCCTGGGTCGAGTTCAGGATGTTGTACAGGGTCGGGTTGTTGCTGATCGTGGTGTTGTCCGGACGGTCGGCGTCGCCGTCCCCCGCGAAGAGGAGGAGGTCGGCCGTACGGTTCGAGAAGTTGGTGCCGTGATTGAAGACCACCGGATTGGTGGTCCGCGTCTCGCCGGGGGTGGGATCTTCGGCCCAGGCGAAGTCCAGGCCGTCCTGAATGAGGATGCGGTAGGTATCGAGAATCGTGCCGTCCTGATAGCCGACGATCAGGCCGACGCCGTCGAGCCGCCAGAGGTTGCTCGTGCTGTCGCCATCGGAGAAGGTGAAGGTCTGGGAGCCCGTGCCCGCCGCGGAGACGATGCCCGTGACGTCCGCGTAATACCCGATGTCGAGGATCGGCCCGCCGGCGCTGACCGGCTGGGTCTCATCCCCGATCACCGTGCCGGTGAGCGGGTTGCCGTTGAAATTCATCAACTGGTCCTTATAGGGCTGAGCGTAGGGACAGACGGTGCCGCTGCCGTCGAGCGTGCAGGGGCGCTCCCGGCCCGCCCAATACAGCAGGGCGAAGCGCACGGGACCGTTGATGTTGGTCGTCAGAGTCGTCGACCCGGGCCAGCCCCAGAGCCCCTTGCCGTCAAACGACCAGTTGAGCCCCTGCTGCTGGACATCGAGGAACGGCGCGAGGTGGGTGGCGTTGGCGGCCGCCGAGAAGGCCAACAGCGCCAGGATCATCACGAACAGCTTCCGATGGAAATTCATGTCAGATCTCCTTTTTGTCGGTAGTTCCAATCGGTTTTCTCAGTCAAAAAAATCACGGGAACGCGCCGGGGCGATCCCGCTATGGAGCTCGGCTGGAAGGGAGAAAAATCAGTGAAGCGAGACCCGGTACCATGAAGACTGCCCCCTGTTGAGCTACGCGTGACTACGTGCCTTGAGGGCTTTTCGGCGACCGGGCGATCTCGGGCGGGAGACCCCTGGCTTTGCGGCCCCGCCTCGCGGCGGGTGTGCCTTGATCCAAGCCGACTCACCTCCAGTGCAAGAGGCAGGCCAGATCGGAGGCAGCCCGCGGCCGGCCCTCTCCGGCACGATCTCCGGGCGGGAGCATCAGCTTTTCGAAGACTGTCTATGTAAATTCGACCGAGCTGTGTCTGGAAAGGTCCTAAATAGGCTTAAATATTGAGAGATCCCGGATCGGCGCCCGGCTTGACACATCCGCCGCGCGGGCTTAGGCTCACGTAGACGTAGAAATGAGGAATCGCACGTCGCGAGACCCGACGGAGCGTCTGAGAAGAGGAATGCCGAGCCGAACCTCGCAGCCCCAGACCCCCGACGGAGCGGCGGGCGCGCCCGTGAAGCGACCCTGGGAACGGCCCCGCATCCTCTCGCGGGAGCCGCTCGAGGCGGTCGCCGCGGTGTGCGCGCCCTCCCCTCCCGCCAAGGGAAACCCCGGTCTCTGCCCGTCGGGACCGATCTCGTCCTAGCTCTATCGCACCACCGGCAACAGCGCTCTCTTTTCCTCTTCCACCATCACCTGCTCCAGGATCTCCCGGCGCTGCACCGCCGCGGGATAGAGCTCCAGCGGGCTCCCGGCGTGGGCGGCGGCCGAGCCGGGACAGAAGTTGAGCAGGTGGCTCCCCGGCCCCTCGGCGCCGATCCGCTCCTTCACCCGGACCGTGAGATCGCGCACCTCGGCGAGCCCCGCCGACCTGCTCCAGATCTCTCCGATCCCCTTTTCGTGAAGATTGCCCACCGGCCGGCGCCACTGCACGCACGGGTAGACGTTGCCGAAGGGATCGATGGCGATCCCGGAAGAGCCCGCGCCGCAGTGTTTGTGGACCGGCACGGGCACGGTGCCGTCGTCGCCGCCGCGCGCCACCCGCGCCTCCGGCTTCCCCTCCTCCGCCGCCCTCCCCCGCGCGAATTGCAGCCGGAAGAGCCGGAGCACCCCCTCGCGGCTGGGGGCCACCTGGAGCGGCTCGCGGTCGCCGTCGTCGCGCGGCGTCACCTCGGGGTCGACCTGCAACGGCAGGCCGAGCGCGTCGGCGAGATCGAACATCTCTTCGATCTCCCCTTCGTTCCAGCGGGTGAGGGTGCTGTTGAGCTTCACCCGCAAGCTCAAGCTCCGCAGCTCCCGGAGGTTGGCGAGCAGGCGGTCGAAGCTCCCCGGCACGCGGGTCTGGCGGTCGTGGACGGCGGCGGTGGCACCGTGCAGGCTCACCTCGATCAGGAAGGGATCGACCTCGTCGCGCACCCGGCGGGCCAGTTCGCCGCGCAGGGCGTGGCCGTTCGACTTGATCCGCACCACGAAGCCGAGCTCCCGCGCCCGCGCGCCCAGGGCCAGGAAATCCGGATGGGCGAGCGGCTCGCCCCCCGAGAGGGTGAGGTTCATCACCTCCATCTCCCGCAGATCCGACAGCAGACGGAAGTACTGCTCGCGGGAGAGCGGCTCGCCGCGCAACCCGAGATCGTTGTAGCAGAAGAAACAGTCGAGGTTGCAGCGGTAGGTCAGCTCCAGCAGGACCGAGAAGAGCAGGTTCTCCCGCCAGGCGGTGGCGACCACCCGGGAGAGGCTCACGGCTCTTCCTTCCCGGCGACCGGCTCCAGCAGGCCGGCCTCGGCGAGCTCGGAGGCGAAGGCGAGCACGTCGCGGGCGAGGGTGGCGGAGTCCCCCTCGTACTCATCCCTCAGAGCGTCGATCCATTCGCCCACCGAGCTCTCGCCGTCCGCCAGGTCGAGCACCGAGGCGCCGACCTCGTTGAGCACCAGCACCTCGGCGGCGGACTGGCGGAGCACCACGGCCTCCCCCTCGATCCGGCGGTAACGAACGTCGGACCTCCTCCGGAGGACGGTCGCTGGGGTGATGGAAATCATGGGCCTGCTATGGGATCGATATCGATCGCAGTATAGCCCACAGCCTCCCCTCCCGCGCGAACGTCACCTCCCAGGCGGGGACCGCGCGGGCGAGCCGCTCGAGCACGGCGAGCAGCGCCTCCCGCCGGAAGGGGTCGCGGTTGACGAACGGCGCGGCGGCCACCAGGCCGGCGAGGGCCGCGGCCGGCGAGAGGGGGCGCAGCCCCTCCTCCGTCCCTTGCGCCAGCCGCAGCACGGCCCGCAGGGGGACGCTCTCCGGGCCACCCGCGCGGTCTCCGAGGTCGCCGGTGAAGGGGAGCTTCCGCAGGCGGGCCTCCTTCTCGTCGAAGAGCACGGCGTTGAGGTCGTCCGAGAGGACGGTCCCGCCGGCCGCCAGACAGAGCCGGGAGGCGGTCGTCTTGCCCGCTCCCGAGCGGCCCAGGAGGAGCCAGGCCCTCTCTCCGTCGGTCACCCCCGCGCTGTGCAGCAGGGCCCCCCCCTGCTCCAGCAGGCGGTAGGCGGTCAGCAGGCGGAGATAGTTCTCGCAGACCGACGTCCACTCCTCCCCCGCCGTCTCCGGAGTCCAGAGAGCGCCGGCCAGCGCGGGCGTCCAGCCCAGGCGGGCCATCAGGTGGAGGCCGGCGACGCGCAGGGCGTCCGGAGCGGGATCCAGGTCGAGCGTGTACTCCCAGCCGCGGGTGTCGATCGGGAGGAAATCGGCGGCCGGCGCCCGGAAGACCCGGGAGGCGGTCCCGCCGCCTTCCACCGGCCCGCACAGAGGGCCGAAGCGGCGGCGCAGCGCCTCCTCCTGGGTGGCGGCGAGGCCGGAGAGGAGATAGGGGCCGCCGGCCACGTCGAGGGCCACGGCGCGGTCCCCCCAGGGCTCGCCGGCGCGGCGGGCCGGAAAGAGGTCGGGGTGGCGGAGGAAGCCGGCGCCGAAGCTCATCGCCGGTGGAGGGCGAGGCCCAGGAAGCGCCCGAGAGCGCGCAGCCGCGCCGGGACAGTGGGAGCCGCCCCCTCCACCCGGCCGAGCACGGCGGCGCGGGGGACGGGGGCGTCGTGCACCGGGCAGGAGTCGCCGCGGGTCACCAGGGCGAGCCCGCGGCCCCAAGGGCGGTAGCCGAGGAGGCGATGGACCAGGAGCCGGCCGTCCGCGGCGCGGAACACCACCACGTCGCCGGGGAGATAGAGGCGGGCCGCGGCCACCCGCACGCGGTCGCCGTCGGCGATGCCGGGCGCCATGCAGCCGCCGCGCACCACCACCTCCACCGGCCCCTCTCGCGCCAGGCCGCGCAGGGCCTCGAAGACCTCGGCGTGGGATTCCCGCGTCGTCATCGCGCTCCGGCCGCCCTGGTGGGCAGGACACTGACGAGCCGGGGATCGAGCCGCACGGCCAGCTCGAAGTTGCGCAGCGCCTCCTCCTTGCGGCCGGCCATCCACTGCGCCCGCCCGAGGTCGAGATAGACCTCCGACTTGGGCTCCAGCCGCAGCGCCTCCAGATAGGACTCCTCGGCCGGCTCAGGCCGGTCCAGCAGGAGGTACTGGCTGCCGCGGGCGATCGGGATGCCCACCTGGACGGGATCGAGCGCCGCCGCCTCGCGCAGCGACACCAGGTTGTCCGACAGGGCCCGCGGCGGGATCTGGCCGGCGGCGACCGCCAGGGTCAGCGCCTCGGCGTTGGCCAGCAACCGGCTCGCCGTCAGGCGGTCGCGCCAGCGGACGGTCTGGCCGGCCAGCGCCAGGAAGAGCAGGAGGGTGAGGATGCCTCCCAGGGTCCGCCCCCTCACGCCGCCTCCTCCGCCCGCCGCAGCACCCAACTCAGGAACAGCAGGGCCGGGAAGGCCACCAGGGCGATCCGGAAAGGGAAGTCGACCAGGGAGAGCACGGCGAGCGCCGTCACCCCCGCCCAGGCCAGGGACCGGTCCTCGGGAGCTCCCGCGGCATCTCCGGTTTTCCGGCGCAGGGCCCCCAGCAGCACCCAGAGTCCCCAGGCGAGAGCCAGCAGCCCGGGGATCCCCCACTCCGCCGCCGACTCCAGGACGTCGTTGTGGGCGTTCTCGAAGGCGCTCCCCTGGGTCAGCCCCGGGTAGAAGACGGCGCCGCGGTCGATCAGCGCCAGCTTGGCGGGCGCGAACTCCGCCTGATAGGCCCCCTGGCCGACCCCGGCGAGCGGATGCCGCTCGAACATCCAGGCCGCCGTGCGCCAGCCGTCGAACCGGCCGGAGAACACCGCGCTCCAGTCCCCGCGGGCGGCCTCCCGAGCCTTCTCCAGCACCCGCAGGCGCAGGGGGGCGACCGCCGCGACCGCCAGCGCACAGGTCACGACGCCGCCGGCGAGAAGGAGGGCGGCCCGGCGGCGCGGCATCCGGGCCCCCCAGAGCAGCACGCTGCCGGCCAGCAGCGCGATCACCGCGGCGAGGGTCTGGGTCAACAGCAGGGCATAGACCGAGACCGCCAGCGCCAGTGCGGTGCCCCAGGCGGCGGGGCTCCCCCATCCCTCGGTCCGACGCCGCAGGAGGTCCTGGGCCGCCAGGCAGGGGAGGACGAGAAAGGCCGCGAGATCGCCGGGATTGCCGGCCAGCGAGGTGATGGCGAGCCGCGACCCCTCCTTGAGGGTGGCGAGTTGCAGCGGCTGCCAGATGCCGTGGTATTGAACGATGCCCAGCAGCGCCAGCAGAAAGGCCGGCCAGAGCAGCCCGCGCAGCAGGCGCTCCAGGCGGGAGGAGGACAGCGCCACGCTCCACCCCACCAGCGCGGCGGCGCCGATCCAGAGGTCGATCAGCGCGTCCCGCACGTGGAGCGGGTGAGACGTGAAGGCGAGCCCCAGCGTCGCCACCGCCAGGATGGGCAGGACCATCCGCACGGCGGCCGGCCGCCAGAGGTCCGCGAGGCCCACCCTCTCGACCCGCGACAGCCCCCAGGCCAGACCGGCGAGCGAGGCCAGGGCCAGCCACTCGGCCATGAGGAGCTTCGGCTGCCGGAACGACTCCTTGGCCACCGGCGCGAACACCAGCGGCATCACCAGCACCAGAAGCCAGAGGAAGAAGGTCCCGAGGCGGAGATCCAGCGGCGGACGGCGGGCGGGGCTCACGGCGGTGGAGTATACAGGGGGAGGTCCGGGGGACCGCCTCGATCCGCTCAGACCCGGGCCAGGAGCGCGGGCGCGAGCGTCTCGATCTCCGAGAGATCGTTGGTCTCGGCGAGGCTCAGCGGAGCCCCGGCCGGGAGCTCCTGAGGGACGGGAAGAGGGGGAACCTCGAATCGAAGATCCGACGCCAGAAGCTGCTCGCGCCGCTTCCGCGTGGTATCCAGGAACACCTGCTCCATCTGCGCTCCGCCCTCCGATCGCTCGCGCAAGGAGGCGTCGACCCGCGCGGCCTCCCGTTTCGCGAGCTCGATGCAGCGAGCGGCGTTGTCGAGGGCCTGCCTGAGCCCGGCTACGACGGCGGGACCATCGGGCGGCTTGGAAGTCTCATCCATAGGATCCCCTCGGCAAAACATCCCAAAAGTCATACGCGATATGCAATATGCACGCCTGCCGGACCGCGTTTCTTCCGGCGTGGTCCGCCACCCCCGGAAGGCAAAGACGTCTGAATCCCAGGAGGGAGAGACGCGAAATAGTTGCTCCTGCCAACTATCTGTGTTACTCTGCTCTTGCATGGACTCGCCCAGCCCCCTCTCGGTCCTCGCTTCCGATCCCGCCCTGGCGCGGGACACGGAGGAGTTGTACGACGCCCTGGAGGATCTGCTGCGCGTCTATCAGTTCCGGGATCGGGACCGGATCTGCTGCTTCGACGTCTCCGTCTCCCAGTGCTACGCCCTGGAGGGACTGGTGCGGCGAGGCTCCATGACCCTGAACGAGCTGGCGGCCTACCTCTATCTCGACAAGAGCACCGCCAGCCGGGTCGTGGACGCCCTGGAGCGCAAGGGCTACGCGGCCCGCCTCCCTCATCCGAAGGACCGCCGGGCCTCGCTCCTGGAGGCGACTCCCGAGGGGCGCGCGCTGGAGGGGAAGATCCGCGAGTCGATCCTGGCCGAGGAGCGCGAGCTCCTCGCCGACTTTACCCCGGAGGTCCGCCAGGCCATGACCCAGGTCCTCCGCCGGCTCGCCCGGGCCGCCACGGCGAGCGTCGAGACCGGCGGCGGAAGCTGCTGCCGTATTCCCTGACCCTTTTTTTCGACAGATTGTTGCAACTGACAACTAGAAAGGAGAGACAATCATGAGCATCGATCCCCAGACTCTCGAGCCCTCCGCCCTCCGCGAGGTGGTGCGGGCGAAGTATGGCGAGGCCGCGCGCACGGTCCAGCAGGGGACGTCCGCTTCCTGTGGCTGCGGCGCCTGCGGCTGTGACAGCAAGGACCCGATCACCTCGGATCTCTACGCCGCGCAGGAGACCGCGGGGCTGCCCGCCGAGGCGGTCCTGGCCTCGCTGGGATGTGGCAATCCCACGGCCCTGGCGGAGCTGAAGGAGGGCGAGACGGTGCTCGACCTCGGCTCCGGCGGCGGCATCGACGTGCTCCTCTCGGCCCGCCGGGTCGGGGCCATGGGCAAGGCCTATGGCCTGGACATGACCGACGACATGCTGGCCCTGGCCCGGGAGAATCAGCGCAAGGCGGGGGCGGAGAACGTGGAGTTTCTCAAGGGGGAGATCGAGGCGATCCCGCTGCCGGAGGCGGCCGTGGACGTGATCATCTCGAACTGCGTGATCAATCTCTCGGCGGACAAGCGGAAGGTGCTGGCCGAGGCCTTCCGGGTGCTCAAGCCCGGGGGACGGTTCGCGGTGTCGGACGTGGTCTTCCGGGGGGAGGTCCCGGAGGAGGTGAAGCGCAACGTGGAGCTCTGGATCGGCTGCGTGGCGGGCGCCCTCCAGGAGGCCGAGTACCGGCGCCTGCTGGCGGAGGTGGGGTTCGGGGAGATCGACGTCGAGCCGACGCGGATCTACCGCGCCGAGGACGCCCGGGCCTTCCTGGAGGAGGCCGGAATGGAGACCGCCGGCGTGGAAAAGGTGGACCAAAAAGTCATGAGCGCCTTCGTGAGGGCCCGCAAGCCGCTCGCCGGAGCCGGCCGTTAACCCGCCGGGGGCCGGTGGATGAGCCGCCGGGACCGGCGAGCGGGCCCTTCCGTCCGGCGGGGCTACCTTTCCCGTCTCAGCCTCACCCACCGGACCCCATAGCTCCCCAGCCGCAGCAGCAGATCGAACGGCCGGGCCAGGCGGCGGCCCAGGTAGCCGAGGCGGGTGCGCGGCCGGCCGTAGACGGCGTCAATCTGGGCGTCGGAGAGGAGGACGGCGCCCAGCACGGCGCGGGCGAGCTGCGCTGGCCGCGAGCGCTCGCTCGGCTGCGGACGGAACAGCCCCAGGCGGAGCGCCCCCGCGTACTCCTCGTCCAGGCGGCCGGCCAGGATGTGCCGCAGCAGCTCCTCCTCCGGCCCCTCCCACCCGGCGGGGTCCTCCCCCGCCGCCAAGCGCTCCAGTAGCCGCCGCACCGCCGCGGCCTCCTCGTCCGACACGTCCCGCGCCACCCAGGCGGCGGCGCGGTCCGTGAGGGCGCCGAGGTCCAGAAGATCGGCCACCATCTTGAGCAGGGAGTAAGAGGAGGGCCAGTAGCCGTGCTGCCCCAGGCCGTGGACCAGCCCGTGGGCGGCCAGGACCTCCGGCGCCGGCGCCGCGCAGCGTCCGGGGAGGTCCGGCAGCGGCAGGAGGAGCCCGGCGCGGTCGAGCGCCTCGAAGCTGGCCGAGGCCGCGCCCTCCAGGCGGACGCCGGGGAGATGGCGGTGGATCTCGACCACTCCGCCCTGCGGCCCCGCGAGCGCCGGGAGCTGGTGCTCGGCCTCCGGCATCCCCGAGCCGCGGAACCCGGCGGCGGCGAGCGCCCGCCAGAGCTCCTCCGCGCGATCGCCCGGCGCCAGCAAATCGACGTCGCAGGCCCCGCGGCTGCCGGCCGCGAGGAGCCCGGTTCCCTCCAGGGCGGCGAACTTGAGGCAGGCGAGCGGGCACCCGAGCCCCGCCGCCACTTCGGCCACCCGCCGTGCCTCGCCCATCAGCCGCATCCCCACCGCCGCGGCGCGCGCCCGGTCGCGGGCGTATTCCGCCGCCGTCTCCTCCCCCACCTCGGCCCGCAGCCGCTCCCGTCCCTGGCGCACGGCGATCCGCGCCGACACCTCGAACCGCTGCGCCAGCGCCAGCGCCGCCGCCGGATCGACCGCCTCCGGGAACGGCGCCCCGGCCGGCCCGAAGGCCCGCAGGAGCATCCAGCGGGCCTCCGGCGAGAGGGCGAGCCGCGGCGGCCGGAAGCGGAGGGGGCGGGGCATGGAGGGAAGGATACTGCTACCATTCCCCCATGCCTTCCCAATGGACCGCTCCGGTCCTGCGCGCGGCTCTGGCGCTGACGGCGATCTCCCTCGCCCTGGTAACCGTTGCGGGATACCGGGACCTGCGGACCTCGCGCGAGGCGGAGACCGCGCGGCTGGAGCGCGACGGGGTGACCCCGGACCCGGCGGCGCTCGGCCGCGAGCCCGACCCCGACGGGGTGCGCCTGCGCGCCGCCCGGGCCCTGCTGGCCGCGGAGCTCGATCCGGCCCGCCATCAGGGGCTCCCCCCCGAGCAGGCGGCGCGCGAGAGCGCGGAGCGGATGGCGGAGGCCGCCGCCACCGCCCGCGGCGTGCTGGCCCTCCGGCCGGCCTCGTGGGAAGCGGCCCTGGTGGCGGGCGCGGCCACCTATCTGAGCTGGTCGCAGGCGCGCGACCCGCGCCTGTTCACCGCCTACCGGCAGTGGGAGGCGCCGCTGGAGACGGCCCTGCGCCTGGCCCCGGCCAAGCGGGAGCCGGTGCGCTTCCTCGCCGCCGCCTACCTGGAGATCTGGCCCGCCCTCTCGCCGCGCAAGCAGGGGATCGCCCGCGGCCTGCTGACCGAGGTCTTCCGCGATCCCGACCAGCTCGGCGCCCTCCTCTCCCCCTGGCTCGACACCGCCGCCGACCGCCGCGAGGCCTTCTCCGTGCTACCGGACGACCCGGAGGTCTGGGAGAAGGTGGAGCGGGTCTACGCCGAGCGCCGCGATCTGGCGGGGCTCACCGACGCCCGGCAGCGGCGGGAGCGCTCGCTGCTCTCCAGCCTGCGGCGGGACCTCCAGAGGGCCGACCACCTGCGCGAGCAGGGGGAGGACGCCGAGGCCCGCGACTTCTATCTCTCGGTGGCCGGGCGGGCCCGGCCCGAGGCCCGCTACTTGGGCCTCCTCCAGAGCGCCCTGGAGCGCTGCCCTCCCGGCCCGGTGGACGCCGCCACCGCCAAACGGCTCGCCCCCCACCTCGCGCGGGCCCTCGACCGCTGCCTCTTCGCCACCTGCGACCTGCCGCCGGCCGTCCTCAAGCGGCTCGCCTATTTCGTGCGCGACCAGGAGCCCTCGCAGGCGGCCCTGGCGGCCCTGTTCGCCGGCGACGCCCAGCGCGCGGCCTTCTACGAGCGGCGCACCGAAGGGTTGGGAACCGAGCCCTGGGCCCCCTATCTGGTCGCCAAGGCCCGGGGGCTCGCCGCCCACGGCCA
>JAICSG010001094.1 GCA_025937035.1 Thermoanaerobaculia bacterium
TCCATAAGGTTCTCTAATTCTACGCCTCTTTCTCATCAACGTCAACGACTCAGCAGGATCACGTAGAAGACGACCTTCCCTGAAGTGGGCCTTGAGCCGAGGCGGGATTCGGCGTGGAGAAGCTAACTGACGGCGGCCGTGGGATTCGGCTTATCCGGGCGCATAAAAAGGACACGGCTGAACGTTGTTCCACCCTCTTCTGTACCTCTCGCTCATTCTGGATCTCGCCCCGTCAGGGGCGATCGCCAAGCGTGGAGTCGGCGGTCCAACATGGGATGCAACATTGGTTATCGCGCCCCGTTGGGGCTTGGAATGATGGCGGGGTTTCGACCCGTGACCCAGCCCGTTGGGCTGGGCTAAGCTAGCCCGGGCCTTCGGCCCGGAAACGCCGGCGATTCCTCCAGAGCTCGGTCGCCCAGCGCAGGATCGCATTCCGGCGCGAGATCGGTTGAGGCCCGAAGGGCCGCTCTAACTGAGCCCAGGGCATCGCCCTGGGACAGGCGACGGAGGATCGAACCCGAGGCGGCCTGAAAGGCCGCACTAGGAACGGCGTCACCGAGGGATCAGCTCGCTCAGGAAAGCAGGAGCAAGGACCCAAAGGACTGCAAGGACTGCAAGGACATCAAGGACAGGAGGCTAGCTTTTTTATCCTTGCAGTCCTTGCAGTCCCTTAGGTCCTTTGTTTGGCCTGCCCTATGCCACCCGCGCCGCCGCCCCCACCCCCGGAGCGAGCGGCAGGAGCACCGTGAAGGCCGCCCCGCCCTCCGGGGCCTTGGCCTCGACGAGGACGTCTCCCCCGTGGGCCTTCACCAGGTTGCGCACGGTGACCAGGCCGAGGCCGGTGCCCTGCTTCTTGCCGTTGGTGGCGAAGGGCTCGAAGAGGTGCTCGACGGCACTCTCCGCGATGCCCGGCCCCGAGTCGGCCACGCGGAGGGCCAGGCTCCCCCCCTCCACCCCGGCGCGGATGGAGATGCGCTTGGCCAGCCCCCAGGGGGCCAGCGCCTCGCGGGCGTTGATCAGCAGGTTTTCGAGCACCCTCTGGATACGGTCGCGGTCGAGGGTGGCCTGGAGGGCGTCGTCCAGCCGGAGGTCGATCGCGACCTCGATCCCCCTCTCGCGGAGGTCGGCGGCGAGCGGCTGGAGAATCCCGGCGAGGTAGCCGCGGGCGAGCACGGTCTCGACCGCCAGGCGGGGGACGCCGCCGCGGGCGTAGTCGAGGATCTCCTCGATCATCCGGCGCAGGCGGTCGGACTCGCTGCGCACCGTCTCGAGCTCGCGGGCGATGGTGGCCGCGTCGCCTCCCCGCAGGGCCATGGCGTGGGCGAGGTCGGCGTACCCCTTGATCAAGGTGAGGGGATTGCGCAGGTCGTGCACCACCGAGCCGGTCATCTGGCCGATGGCGGCCAGGCGGCTCTCCCTTTCGTGGAGCTGGCGCTCGATCTCCCGGGCCCGCAGGTGGGCGGCGATGCGGGCCTCCAGCTCGCGGAGGGCGAAGGGCTTGACCACGTAGTCGTCCGCCCCGGCGTCCAGACCCTCGGCCACCGCGTCGGTTCCGGCCCTCGCGGTGAGCAGGATCACCGGCGTGGCGGCGAAGGCGGGATCGGCCTTGAGGCGCCGGCAGAGCTCGAAGCCGTCCATGCCGGCCATCATCACGTCGGTCACCACCAGGTCGGGGCGGACCCGGCGGGCCACGTCGAGGCCGGCGGCGCCGTCCGAGGCGGTTTCCACGCGGTAGCGGCGGGCCAGGCGGGCGGCCAGGAAGCTGCGCAGATCGGCGTTGTCCTCCACCAGCAGGAGGCGCGGCGCGTCCGAAGGCACCTGCGGGCGGGGGCTCTCGGCGGGCCGGCGGGGCGGCAGCTCGACA
>JAICSG010000935.1 GCA_025937035.1 Thermoanaerobaculia bacterium
ACCAGCGGGCGATCGACGCCGCGGCCCTCCCCGATCCCGCCGCCAAGCTGCGGATGCTGGAGGAGACGATCGCCGCGCTCACCACGGCCGGTTACGTCTTCATCGGCATGGATCACTTCGCCAAGCCGGGCGATCCGCTGGCCCAGGCCCTGCGGAGCCGGACCCTCACCCGCAACTTCCAGGGGTACACCACCCACGGCGACTGCGACCTCGTGGCCTTCGGCGTCTCCTCGATCAGCCACGTGGCCGGCGGCTTCGCCCAGAACGTGAAGTCGCTCCACGAATACGCCACCGCCATGCAAGAGGGGCGCTTCGCCACCTGCCGCGGGCTCGACATGACCCCCGAGGACCACCTGCGGCGCGACGTCATCCTCCGCCTGATGTGCGATTTCCGGCTCGACAAGCGGGAGGTGGAACGGCGGTATGGAATCGATTTCGACAACCATTTCGCCGCGGACCTGCCCAAGCTCGCGCCGATGATCGACGACGGCCTCGTCGAGGCCACCCCCGACCGCATCGAGGTGACCCCGCTCGGCCGCCTCCTGGTGCGCAACATCGCGATGTCCTTCGACGCTTATCTGGGTACCAGCGTAAACCGTTTCTCGAGGACTGTTTGAGGGATCAATCGATGTCCGAGCCCGCTGCCGTCGAATCCGTGCCCCTGGGGTCCGCCGAGACCGCGAAGGTCCTCCCCTTCCCGGTCCCCGGCGCCCGCGCCGCCTCCTCGACCGTCCTCCTGGTGGGCAATCCGAACGTGGGCAAGAGCCTGCTGTTCAAGAACCTCACCCACCGGTACGTCAACGTCTCGAATTTCCCCGGCACCACCGTCGAGATCACCAAGGCCCGCGCGAATTTTCCAGATCGGGAAGTGGACGTCGTCGATTCCCCCGGCGTCAACGATCTCTCGCCCCGCAGCGACGACGCCCGGGTGACCCTCAAGCTCCTGGAGCAGAACCCGGGCGCGACCGTGGTCCAGGTGGCGGACGCCAAGAACCTCCGGCGGGCCCTGCTGCTCACCCTGCAGATCGCCGAGCTCGGCCACCCCATGGTGCTCGTGCTCAACATGCTCGACGAGCTGGCGGCCCGCGGCGGCCGGATCGACCGCGAAAAGCTTTCCAGGATCCTCGGCGTGCCGGTGGTCGGCACCATCGCGCTCAAGAACCACGGCACCGCCGCGCTGATCGAAGCCGTGAAGGAGGCGCGCCCGGTCTCGCTCTTCCTTCCCGAGGCGACCTCGGAAGAGGCCTATGAGATCAACCGCGGCCTGCTCACACGCATCAACGAGATCCTGGCCGAGACTTACACCCTGAACCAGCCACGGCACGCTTCCTTGAGCGTCCGGCTCGGCTTCTGGGCCATGCATCCGTTCAAAGGCCTCGCCTTCCTGCTGGTGATCCTTTCGGCTGTCTTCTGGTTCGTGGGGCTCCTCGGCGCCGGCACCCTGGTCAACCTCATGGAGACCGGGCTCTTCAAGCAGCGGATCACGCCGCTCGCGATCCGCGCCGCCGACGCCCTGCTGCCGTTCCCCCACACGCACGAGACCAAACCGATCGCTTTTACCTTCTCCGTGCCGCTGACGCCGGTGAGCAACATTCCGCTGGACACGATGGAGCGGACGGTGATCGTTCCCACGTACGCGCTCGCACCCGGCGCGCACCTCGGCCCCGGCGCCCAGACCCTCCGCTTCGTCCATGATTTCCTGGTCGGGCAATACGGCGTGGTCTCGATGGCCCTCTCCTACGCCTTCGCCATCGTGCTGCCCATCGTCACCGCCTTCTTCCTCCTCTTCAGCCTGCTGGAGGATTCGGGCTACCTGCCGCGCATGGCGATCATGGTCAACCGCCTCTTCCGCCTGATGGGACTGAATGGCAAGGCCGTGCTGCCGATGATCCTCGGCCTCGGCTGCGACACCATGGCGACCATGACCACCCGCATCCTGGAGACCAAGAAGGAGCGCGTGGTCACCACCATGCTCCTGGCGCTCGCCGTCCCCTGCTCGGCGCAGCTCGGCGTGCTCCTGGCCATGATGGCAAGCCTTTCGCCGATGGCCGCGGTGGCCTGGATCGGCATGATGATCGGCATCGTCCTCCTGGTGGGATCGCTCACCGCGCGCGCCTTCCCGGGCGAGGCCGGGGATTTCATCCTGGAGATCCCGCCGATGCGCCGGCCGCAATTCTCCAACATCTGGCGCAAGACGATCGGGCGACTCGACTGGTACCTGCGCGAGGTGATCCCGCTCTTCGTGGTGGGCACGGCGGCGCTCTTCCTGCTCGACAAGGTGCGCGCGCTGCCCGCCATCGCCCGCGCC
>JAICSG010000547.1 GCA_025937035.1 Thermoanaerobaculia bacterium
ATCTTGGCTCGCATGACGGCACCTCCAGCCTCGGTTGTACACCGGAGGGGGCGCCGGAAGGGCCCTGCCAAAGGATGGGATGGGAGCGCGCGGAGGGGTGGGTCAGCGCATCCGGCGAGCCAGGTAGTCCTCGCGCAGCAGGGAGTAGAGAAAGTTGTCCACCCGCCGGCCGCGGAGCTTGAAATAGCCGCGCAGCCGGCCCTCCCGCTCGAAGCCGCTCTTCTCCAGCACCCGCTGCGAGCCCACGTTCTCGACCGCGCAGCGGGCCTCCACCCGCTCGAGCAGGGTGTTGTGGAAGAGGTCGTCGAGGAGGATCGCCAGCGCCTCGCTCATCACGCCGCGGTTCTGGAAGACCGTCGAGAGCGCGTAGCCGACCTCGGCCAGGCCGTGCTCCCAGTTGCTCACCACCAGGGTGATCCAGCCGGCCGGCTGGCCGTCCACCTGCACGATCCACTGGAACTTCTCCCCCCGGCCGCGGTAGAGGTCCGCCATGCGCTGGCTGGCGACGTCGGCGCGGAGCTGCGCGGTCGGCAGCTCGTTCAGGGGCTGGTAGCGGCGCACGCTGGTCTCGGCGCGCCACTGGCGGAGGAGATCGGCGTCCCGGGGCGCCGCCGGACGCAACGTCACCTGATTCAGTCGAAGCTCGGGTACGGCCATGGCGGTATTTTAGCCGCAGCGCCCGTCAATCCAGAAGATCGCGGGCGCCTCGAAAACATTTCGCGCCGCTTCGGCGGAACCCGGTCAACCGGAACCGGTCAACCGCCGGCGCCCGCCGGGCCCGCGGCCACGCGCCCCCGCGCCCACCAGTCGCGCAGGGAGGGCAGGTAGCTGAGCACCGCCATGTAGCCGTACCCTTGAACGAAGAGGAGGAGGAACGGGATCGACATCCACATCCCCGCCACCGCGGCATAGACCGTGATCCCCAGGAAGTAGAGGGCGAGGAGGGCCTCGATCAGCCGCGTGGGATCGCTGCCCACCCGGTAGCGCTTGGTCGTCCAGCTCTGCCCGGCCTTCTCGATGCGGTACTTGGGCGTGCGGTGGAAGACGCCGCCGTCGTGGAAGAGGCCGGAGAGCACCGCCCGGGCGTTGTTGACCGATAGGCCGATGCCCACCGACATCAGGGCCGGCAGGTAGCGGATCTCCCCGGCCCACTCCTCGTTGCCCGCCACCTGGCTCATCAGATAGAAGGTGAGCACCGAGGCCGTGGCCGAAAGGAAGAGCGGCAGGTCGACCAGCAGCAGCGTGGCCGTCGAGGTCCCCCGGCGCAGCAGCATGGCCGGGAAGATCAGCAGCGAGAGCAGCACCATCAGGGGGTAGCTGGCGTTGTTGGTCAAGTGAATCAGGGCTTCGAGCTTGACCTTCCAGGGGAGGGGCGCCCGCCAGACCTGGCCGAGCAGCTTGCGGCCGGTCTGCACCGCGCCCTTGGCCCAGCGGTACTGCTGGCTCTTGAAGCCGTTGACGTCCACCGGCAGCTCCGAGGGGACCTTGAGCTTGGGGAGATAGAGGAAGCGCCACCCCTTGAGCTGGGCGCGGAAGGAGAGGTCGAGGTCCTCGGTCAGCGTGTCGTGCTCCCAGCCGCCCGAGCTCTCGATCGCGGCCCGCCGCCAGATCCCCGCGGTGCCGTTGAAGTTGAAGAACCGGCCGCTGCGGTTGCGGGCCGAGTGCTCGATCATGAAGTGGCCGTCGAGCAGGATGGCCTCCACCCGGGTGAGCAGCGAATAGGCGCGGTTGATGTGGTCCCAACGCCCCTGCACCAGCCCCAGCCTGGGCTCGGCCAGGAAGTAGGGGACCGACCGCAGCAGGAAGTCGGAGGTGGGGACGAAGTCGGCGTCGAAAATGGCGAGGAATTCACCGCGCGCGGAGGCCAGCCCCGCCTCCAGGGCTCCCGCCTTGAAGCCGGTGCGGTCGGTGCGGTGGAGGTGCCGGATGTCCACCCCCCGCTCCCGCCAGCCGGCCACGGCGCGGGCCACGATCTCGGTGGTCTCGTCGGTCGAGTCGTCGAGCACCTGGATCTCCAGCCGGCTGGCCGGGTAGTCGAGCTGGCAGACGGCGTCGATCAGCCGCTCGGCCACGTACATCTCGTTGTAGAGTGGTAGCTGCACCGTGACCACGGGCCAGGTCTGGGGATCGTCCGGCAGCGGCGGCGGGGGCTGTGCCGCGCGGCGTCCTCCGGTGCGCAGATAGATGAAGACCAGCATCAGCCGGTGCAGGCCGAAGAACGACAACACCACAAGGACGGAGTAATAGAGTGCCAGCAAGGCCGGCGCCCACGGGAAGCTCATCGTCAGTGCCCGGCCGCCGCCGGCTGGCGCCGGCCGCCCTCGCGTCGCCGCTGGTGGCGGCGAGCCTCGGTCTGCTGCTCGTCTTCGATCTGGCTCATCATATGGCTTCGACGCTGGCCCTCCTCGGGGCCGCGTTCCTCGGGCTCCTGTTGGTCGTGCCGCGGCTCGAGGCCGCACCTTTTCCAGTGGGGGGAGCGATCCTCCTGGGAGCCCTGCTGCTGCGGCTCCCGCTGCTGCCGCTCCCGCCCACTCTATCCGATGACGTGCTGCGTTATCTCTGGGATGGGAAGGTGGCGGCGGCCGGGATGAATCCCTATGCGCTGGCGCCGGAGGCCGAGACGCTCACCCCCCTCCGCGACGAGAGCTGGCGGCTTCTGCCCCATAAGCAGGTCCCCACCGTCTACCCGCCCCTCTCGCTCGCGGCCTTCAGTATAGCGATTCGGCTGCCGTTTCCGATGCCCGTCTGGAAGCTGATGGTCACCGGCGCCGATCTGGCCGCCTGCTGGCTGCTCGTCCTGATCGCCGGCCGGCTCGGCCTGCCTCCCGGCCGCGCCGCCTGGTACGCATGGAATCCCCTTGTGGCTCTTGAGGTTGCGGGCATGGGCCACGTCGATGCCCTGGGGGTGGCGGCGGTGGTGGCGGCCGTCCTCCTCCTGCTCCGGCCCTCCCGGCCCCTGCCGGCGGGGACGGCGGCGGCGGCCGGAATCCTGGCCAAGCTGGTCCCGCTGGCGGCCCTGCCGATGTGGGCTCGGCAGGGCGGCGGGCCCGCCAGGTTCCTCACCGCGGCCCTGGGGCTGACCGCCGTGGCGGTGCTGCCGGTGCTGGCCACCACGGGCGGCATCCCCCCGGGGCTGATCACCTACGGCGTCTCCTGGGAGTTCGACGGTCCCCTCTTCGAGCCCCTCTGGCGGCTGCTCGCCGCGATTCACGCCGCGCCGGCCCTGGCCCGGGGTCTCGACGGCCTCAAAAGCCTGACCGGGATCTACGAGGGATTGAACCCGCTCTATCACTACCTCTACCCCCAATTCCTGGCCAAGCTCCTCCTCGCCGCCGGGATGGCCGCCGCGGTCCTCCTCTCCCTGCGGGAGCGGGACCCGGCCGCCGGCACCGGCCGCCTCTTCGGAAGGCTCCTGCTCTGCTCGGCCACGGTCTACCCCTGGTACCTCCTCTGGGTGCTCCCCTGGGCGGCGCTGCGGCGGGACGCGGCGTGGCTGGCGTTGTCGGGGCTGATTCTGCTGTCGTATGTGCCTCAGTTTATGGGTGTTGCGTTGTGGCCGTGGGTGTATGCCGTGATCTGGATTCCATTTTTCGGGATGCTCCTGTTACCCCCCCACTGTAGAGACGCCCCGTGGGGCGTCTCCGCGACGGCAGCCCAATCCCCGCGAGCCACCGCCGCGGAGACGCCCCACGGGGCGTCTCTACAGTGGCAAGACAACCATGGGGAGGATACGGACGGGGGGCCCGCCTGATGCCTGTCTACCGCCTCACCCTCGCCTACCGCGGCACCGCCTACGCCGGCTGGCAGCGGCAGGAGAACGCGGTCGCCGTCCAGCAGGTGGTGGAGGAGG
>JAICSG010000132.1 GCA_025937035.1 Thermoanaerobaculia bacterium
CATCCTCAGTCAAGACAAGGAGACCACAACGTGAAAAAGACATCGTTCAAAAAGCTGACCCTGACCAAAGAGTCTATCCTCCGTCTCGGCGAGTGCGTCGGCGGTGCCACCACACCGTGCAATACCACCGCCGACTGCACCTGGTCCTGCCAACTGTCCTGCTTCTGCAACACTGGCACAAGTAACTGCTGCTGACGGAGGACCGGGAGGAGAGGGGATCAGAGAACAGGGTGAGAACAGGGTGCCAGGCGAATAGTCGGTGGGGACCTCCCGCCGGGCGCGGCCTCAGGGGAAGGTCCCGGCAGCACTTCAGGACGGGCTAGAATGCCCTCGCCGGGGATGGTTCCCGGCGCCATCTAGGAGTACCCCATGAAGAAGCAGCCGAAGAAGCTGACACTTGCGAAGGAGACGGTGCGGAGTCTGGAATCCCTGGAAAACGTCCGAGGCGGGACTGGGTATCCCATCACCGATTACAGCTGCAACGTCTTCTGCCGGAACGAGCCGGTTACCACCGGTAATTGCGCCTAACTGCGCCCGCCCCTTACCACCATATTGAGTCAGGACACGCCCCTGGGACCACCGGTGGTCCCCAGGGGCGCTGCCCGGACGCGGGGCTCAGCCTTTGTACGGCGCGGCGCGGCGGGCGCGAGGCGGCGGCGAGCGGCGAGCGGCGAGCGGCGAGCGAGGTGCCAGGCGCCTGGTTTTGGTAGCACGGCAGAAGCAAAGCAGGGACGACAAGGACACCAGGGACAGAAAAGGCCGGGGTCAGAGCCCGATGTCGTCCCTGCTGGTCTCGCAGCAGAGAAAAAACCGTGCGGCGACCAACTTTTTATGCCAAAACCGCATTCCCTTCATGAAGTATGACGATGGGCGCCCTCCGCTCCAGGGGGGCAGCCCTCTTCAGGAGGGAATCCGATGGCAGATCGTGAGGTAGCACGCAGGCCGTCCGTCTTCCCGTTCCCGCCCGCGGTCCGGGGCTTTCTCCTGCTTCTTCCACTCCTCGTGGGATGGCCGCGGCCGGGTCTGCCACAGGCGCCGAGCTGCTCTCCCACCCCCACCGTTCTCTGCCTGCAAGGCTCTCGTTTCCAGGCGGAGGTCACCTGGGCGGTGCCGGGTCTCGGCACGGGCGCGGGGCAGGCCGTGCCGCTGACGGCGGACACCGGGCTCTTCTGGTTCTTCTCGAGCTCCAATACCGAGCTGGTGGTCAAGGTGCTCGACGGCCGGGCGGTGAACCGGCACTTCTGGGTGTTCTACGGAGCGCTGTCGAACGTCGACTACACGCTGAAGATTACCGACCTCGAGACGGGCGCCGTCGAGACGTTCCACAATCCGGGGGGACGGCTCGCGAGCGCCTCGAACGTCGCCGCGTTCCTCCCGGAGAGCCCGTCTGCAGGGATCGATCCGGGAGGCGCCGTGGCGGCGGTTTCGTCCGAGCTCCCCCTCCGCCGGGGGCCGGAGCTCCAGGTGAACCAGACCTCCTTCGGCGACCAGTGGCAGCAGGCGGTGGCGGTGGCCCCGGACGGGAGCTCCATGGTGGTCTGGGCCAGCGGTCCGTCGGGTCCGGGCGGCGGGACGGACATCTATGGCCGGGTCTACGGCGCCGACGGGACCCCGCGGACGGGCGAGATCCTGATCAACGAGGTCCAGGAAGGGAACCAGAGCGCTCCCCGGGTGGCGGCGGGCCCGGGAGGATTCATGGTCGTCTGGTCGGGCAACCAGACGGCGAGCGGACGCCTGTTCGGCGCCGACGGCCGGCCCGCCAGCGGGGAGCTCCCCCTCACCACAGGCCCGGAGCCCCAGTATGGCGCGGACGTGGTCGCGGACTCCGCCGGCGGCTTTCTTGCCGCCTGGGGGGAGGGGGGGACGGGGGCGTCTTCGATCCACGCGCAGCGTTTCAACGCTCAGGGGAACGCGATCGGCGGCCCCTCCAGCCTCTCCACGGGAGATCTCGACGTGCTCCGCCTGGCGGCCCTCCCCCAGGGCGGATTCGTGGCGGCGTGGGACGTCCTGAGCCCGGGAGCCGGTACCGCGAGCTCGGACATCCACTTCCAGCTCCTCGACGCCGCCGGCCAGCCGCGGGGGAGCCAGAGCATCGCGGCCACCTCCTCGCCAGGGGAGGCCCACGTTGTGCCGGTCGCCTACGCGGATGGCTCGTTCTCGCTGCTCTGGAATTCCGGAGCGCCGTCGACGAGCGACCTCGACGCGATCTGGGCCCGGCGCTACGACGCGCTCGGCGCGCCGGCCGGCGAGGCCGTGCGGATCCGGCATGCCCCCGGCAACGCGGAGCCCTTCTCCGCGCTCTCCCTCCCGTCCGGGGACACCTGGGTCCTCTGGACCGAGGTGTCCGCGCCCCAGGACCCTGACGGCGGCGTGTTCTCCGGCGTCTTCGACCGCTCGTGGAGCCTCGCCGGCGACGCCGTCCGGTTCAACACCTACACCTTGCGGGAGCAGGAGCGTCCCGAGGTGGCCGCGGCTCCCGGCGGCGGCATGGCCGTGTGGACCAGCGGCAGCTACGGCCGGGTCCCGTTCACGCAGGACGGTGTCAGCCTCGGCGTGTTCGGCCAGCGTTTCACGCTCGGGACCTGCGCGCTCGACGCCGGGCAGCTCTGTCTCGCCGGCCGCTTCCAGGTTGAGGTCCAGGTCACCGATCCTCGCGCGGGAGCTCCCGGGCCGGGGCATCCGGTCCCGCTGACCAGCGATACCGGCGCCTTCTGGTTCTTCCAGCCGAGCAATGTGGAGCTGGTGGTCAAGGTGCTCGACGGCCGGGCCGTCAACGGCCACTTCTGGGTTTTCTACGGCGCGTTGTCGGACGTCGAGTACACGATCACGGTGACCGACACGGTCACGGGCGACCGCCGGACCTATCACAACAATCCCCACCACCAGGGGAGCGGGGCGGACGTCGGCGCCTTCGCGGTGCCGGCGGCGGGGTAGGAGGCCCGGGGGGAGCTCTACTTCTTGTAGAAGGTCTCCCCCCGCCCCGCCATCTCCCGCAGGAGCGCGGCCGGACGGAGCCGTTCTCCGTAATTTTCGGCGTAGCGGTCCAGCGTCTCCACCACCCACGGCAGCCCCTGGCGGTCGGCCTCTCGCAGGAGGCCGCCGCGGAAGGGCGGGAAGCCGAAGCCGAAGAGGACTCCGATGTCGACGTCCGCGGGGTTGGTGATGATCTTCTCTTCCATGCAGCGGGCGGTCTCGTTGAGCATCTGGAGCCAGCAGCGCTCGGTGATCTCCTGATCGCTGAGGGGCTTGGCGCTCCAGCCGAGCAGGGGGTAGACGGCGGGGTCGACCCGTTTGGAGGTCTTCCCTTTCTTCCCCTCCTCGTAGAGGTAGAAGCCCCGCTTGGCCTTCCGGCCGAGACGGCGGTCGTTGATCATCCGTTCGAAGACGGGGGGCGGGGCGACCCGGTCTCCCAGGGCGTCGCGCACCACCTGGCCGGCGTGGCGGGCGACGTCGAGGCCGACCTCGTCGAGCAACGCGAAGGGGCCCACGGGCCAGCCCCAGCGGGTCATGGCGCGGTCGACCTGCTCGATGTCCGCCCCTTCGGCGAGCATCCAGGCGGCTTCGTTGAGCATGGCGCCGAGGACTCGTGAGGTGAAGAAGCCGGGGCCGTCGCCGACCACGATCACGGTCTTGCCCATGGTCCGGCCGATCGCGACCGTGGTGGCCAGGGTCTCCTCGGAGGTGCCGGGGTGGCGGATCACCTCCAGCAGGGGCATCTTGGCCACGGGGCTGAAGAAGTGCATGCCCACCACCCGCTCGGGATGGCGGCTGCCCTCGGCGATGCGGGCGATGGGGATCGCCGAGGTGTTGGAGGCGAAGATCAGCCCATCGGGCGCCACCGCCGCGGTCTCGCGCAGGACGGCGTGCTTGACCTGGAGGTCCTCGAAGACCGCCTCGACCACGAAGTCGGAGCGGCGCAGGGTCTCATATTCGATGGTGGGCAGGACCTTGCCGAGGTCGCGCTTGGCCTCGGCCTCGGTCGCGCGGCGGCGCTTGACCCGCTCGCGGAATTGCTGCTGGCAGAAGGCGTAGCCGCGGCCCACGGCGGCGAGGTCCTTGTCCTTGAGGACGATCGATACCCCCTTCTGGGCCAGCACCTGGGCGATCCCCGCGCCCATGAAGCCGGCGCCCAGGACGCCCACGGTCTCCACCGGTCGGGCGGCGCGGGCGATCTTGCCGGCCCGGGCCTCGACCTCGTTCTTGGCGAAGAAGATGGAGATCAGATTCTTGGCCGTCTCGGTGGTCACCAGCTCGGAGAAGGCTCCGGCTTCCAGGTCGAGGGCGCGGCGAAGGGGCAGCTTCAGGCCCTCGCGGACGATGCCGATCGCCACCAGCGGCGCCGGGTAGTGGCCGCCGGTCTTCTCCATCACGCCGGCGCGGGCCTTGTCCCAGACCATCTTGCCGCCCAGCGGGGTGCGGGCCAGGAAGTCGCCGGCGCGGGAGGCGATGGACTTTTTGGTCTTCTTGGCCTCGCCGCGGGTGCGCACGGCCCGCTCGGCCGCGGTGCGCAGGTCGGTGGGGTGGCAGGTGTCGTCCACCAGGCCGAGGCGGCGGGCCTTGCGGGCGTCCACCTGCTTGCCGGTGAGGATGAGGTCGAGGGCGTCCGGCACGCCGATCAGCCGCGGCAGGCGCTGGGTGCCGCCCAGGCCCGGGATGAGGCCGAGCTGGACCTCGGGCAGGCCCAGCTTGGTCTTCGGGTGCTCGGTGGCGATCCGGCGGCGGCAGGCGAGGGCCAGCTCCAGGCCTCCCCCGAGGGCCGCGCCGTGGATGGCGGCGACGGTGGGGAAGGGGAGGGCGGCCAGCCGCTCCATCAGGTCGTGGCCGCGCCGCAGCATGGCGATGACGTCCATGGGGTCGGTGAGGGCGAGGAGCTCCTCCAGGTCGGCCCCGGCCACGAAGCCGTCCGGCTTGCCGGAGTAGATCACCAGCCCCTCCGGGCGCTCGCGCTCGACGCGGGCGACCTGGCCTTCAAACCAGTTGAAGAGGCGGGTGGAGAGGGTGTTGACCTTCTTGCCGGGATCGTCGAGGCGCAGCCAGGCGATCCCATCTTCCAGGGCCAGCAGGCCGGGCTCGGCCGCGGCCGGGACATTCTTCACGCGGGGCTCAGCTTCGATGACGCTCATGGGGCCATCCTAGAGACCCATGCCGCAGTGTGTCAAGAATTTTGCCGCATTGCGTTGGCGTCATCCCAAAGACGACAACGCCTTCTTCGCGTCCTCCATCCGGGGGTCGAGCTTGAGCGCCTCCTGGTAGGCGGCGCGGGCCGCGGGCTTGTTCCCCTTCTTCTGATAGATCTGCCCGAGGCGGAATTGGGCGTTGGCCGGCGGAGCGCTCTCGGGGCCCGGGGTGTGCCCCAGATAGCGCTTGAGGCTCTCCTCGGCGCGGTCGAGCCGCTGGCCGGAGAGGGCCCCGGTCTTGCCGATCTGGTAGAGGGCGTCCCAGTTGGCGGGGTCGGCCTTGACGACCGCCTCGAAGGCGTCGAAGGCGGCGTCCCACTTCTGCTGGCTCTGGTAGAGGACGCCGAGGGCCAGGCGCAGGCGCGGCTCGGCGGGGGATCTCTGGAGGGCCTCTTTGAGCCCCTTCTCGGCGCCGGCCGCGTCCTTCTGATTGGCGGCGATGGTGGCGTAGACCAGGGCGCCGCGCACGGCGTCGCGCTTCTGGATCTCGGCCGCCTGTTGGCGCGCGAGGTCCACGCCGCCTCCCAGGAAGCCGGGCGCCTGGAGCTGGTAGGTCATCAGGTCGGAGCGGGCGTCGAGGTTGTTGGGGTCGGCCGTCACCGCCTTCTCCCAGGCCTCCCTGGTCTTCCTGGCCAGCCCCGGCTTGGCGAAGACGCTCGCTTCCAGGGCCTGCTCGCCGTAGGCGCGGCCGAGCCAGTCGAGGTACTCCGAGCGGCCCGGCGCGAGGGCGACCGCCTTTTCGAGCCATTCGGCGGCCGGGTCGGCTTTCCTCAAATAGAGCCAGGTCTTGCCGAGATAGAACGCGGCCTCGGCGTCCTTCGGGTTCTTCCTGGCATAAGGCTCGAGGAGGGCCCGCGCCTCCTCGAACCGGCGGGCGTTGAAGGCCTGAATCCCGGAGCTCAGCGCCGCTTCCGCTCCCCAGGCGGAGGGCTGCAAAGCGAGCACCGCCGCCGCCACCAGCCCCCGGAATGCATTTCTCCTCATCGTCATCTCCTCTTGAGGCCGTCCAGATCTACGCAGGAGCGCCGCGGAGGTTTTTTATGCTAGGATGCCATCAAGTAGTCCCACCGCTGCGCTCGCTCTGAGGAGGGAGACGTGCTGAAAAATTCTTCTGTAGCATACCGGTTGCCCGGCCGGGGTCTGGTCCTGCTGGCGTTTCTGGGCGCTCTGGCGGTCGTTCCGGCGCGGGTCTCCGCGCAGGCTTCCTGCTCTCCCACCCCTACCGTTCTCTGTCTTCAGGGGGCCCGTTTCCAGGCCGAGGTGACCTGGACGGCGCCGGGCTTCGGCTCGGGACCGGGGCAGGCGGTGCCGCTGACGGGGGACACCGGCTACTTCTGGTTCTTCTCCGATTCCAACGTCGAGTTGATGGTCAAGGTGCTCGACGGCCGGGCGGTGAACCGCCATTTCTGGGTGTTCTACGGCGCGCTCTCGAACGTCGGATACACGCTGACGATCACCGATCTCCAGACGGGCGCCAGGGAGGTCTTCACCAATCCGCAGGGGCGGCTCGCCAGCGTCTCGGACATCACGGCGTTCCCTCCGGAGGCGCCGCCGGCCGCGTCCCGGGCTGCCTTGCCCGGCGCCGCCGGGAGCGCTCCGGCGGAGGCTCCGCTGCGCTTGGGAACGGAATTCCAGGCGAACGTCACGACCGCCGGCGACCAGTACCTGCCCGCGGTGGCGATGGCTCCGGACGGCAGCTTCATGGTGGTCTGGACGCAGAACGCCGACCCCTTCGGCTCGCGGTTCGACCTCTTCGGGCGGATCTACAACGCTAACGGGAGCCCGCGCACCGGCGAGATCCGCCTGAACGAGACGCCCCTCACCGGCGGCTACCAGCCCCGGGCCCGGGTGGCGGCCAACGCCGCGGGAGCTTTCATGGCGGTCTGGTCCGACAGCCAGTACACCGCGCGGCTGGCCCAGGCGCGCCTCCTCGGGCCCGGCGGGCAGCCCGTCGGGGGGGTGATCCAGCTCGCCTCCGGCACCGACGCGGGGTTCCCCTACGTCTCTCCTCCGGACGTCACTGCCGATCCCGCCGGCGGCTTCCTCACGGCCTGGATCGAATACGGAGACGTGGGGGCCACGGCTCTGGTCACCCAGCGCTTCGACGCCCGGGGGAGCCCACTCGGCGCGCCGGTCACGTTCGACGCGCAGTACTCGCGCGACATCCCCCGGCTGGTGGCCTTCCCCGGCGGCGGCTTCCTGGTGGCCTGGGCCTGGGTCGGCTCGGGGACCGACTTCTTCGTCTCGGACCTCTGGGCCCAGCGGCTCGACGCCTCCGGGCAGCCCGTGGGCGCCTCCATCCTCCTCAATCCGGAGCTCCGCCAGTTTGGGGCGAAGGCGCTGATCACGCCGGTCGCCTACGCGGACGGCGGCTTCTCGGTGATCTGGGTCCTCACCCAGCTCATCGGCGGCCCCCTCAAGAACGGGTTGCACGCCCGCCGGTTCAACGCGGACGGCACGCCGGCCGGCGACATCACCTGGATCCACCCTGATTTTTCGGCCGCGACCACGGCGCCGGCCGCCATCGCCCTGCCCTCGGGAGACACCTGGATCGTGTGGGACTTCGCGGGGTCGCCCGAGGTGCCCAGCAGCGGCATCTACTCCGGCGTCTTCGACTCCGCGTGGGCTCTCCAGGGGGAGGTCACCCGGGTCAGCACCTTTAGCGGGAACGTGCAGCTCGATCCGGCCGTCGCCGCGGCCGGCGGCCAAGCCGTGGCCTTCTGGACCAGCGGGATCTATACCTTCCCCGTCGAGCCTCCCATCTCGCAGGACGGCAGCGGCTTCGGCGTCTTCGGCCAGCGCTTCACTCTTCCGACCTGCGGGCCCGCCGCCGGCCAGCTCTGCCTGGGCGGACGGTTCCGCGTCGAGGTCCAGTTCACCGATCCCCGCAACGGCCAGGCCTCCTCCGGCACGCCGCTGCCGATCACCGGCGACACCGGCGCCTTCTGGTTCTTCGCGCCGTCGAACCTGGAGCTGGTCGTCAAGGTGCTCGACGGCCGCGCCGCCAATGGCCACTTCTGGGTCTTCTATGGCGCATTGTCGGATGTGGCCTACACCATCACGGTGACCGACACCGTCACGGGCAACCAACGGACGTATCACAACAACCCGCGCCATCTGGCCAGCGGCTCGGATGTCACCGCTTTCTAGGGAAGGGATGCGATGAGAAAATATCTGGCGCTCCTGATCCTCCTTCTGGCGCCCGGCCTCGCCGCCGCTCCCTCGCTGGCCCAGGGGAGCTGCTTCCCCGCCGCCACCCATCTCTGCCTGGGCTACGGGCGCTTTCAGGTCGAGGTCGACTGGGCGCTCCCCGGCGGCGTCGCGGGGAAGGGGCAGGCGGTGCCGCTGACGGACGACACCGCTTTCTCGGAGGGCTCATGAAAACCTTTTTTTCCGTACCGCTGATCCTCGCTCTGGGCGCCTTTC
>JAICSG010000538.1 GCA_025937035.1 Thermoanaerobaculia bacterium
CCCGCCCCCAAGCCGGCGAAGGAAGACGTGCCGGCGCTCCCCGAGAAGCCGGACCCCAAAAAGGTGGACAAACCGAAGCCCGAGAAGCCGAAGCCGGAGAAGCCCAAGCCGGCCGCCACCACCGCCGCGGGCCACAACCCCGCCGGCACCGCCCCCCAGGGGGAGGTCAACGGCGAGGCCGGGCGGAAGGGGGCGCCGACCGGCAATCCGCTGGGCACCACCGCGTTCGGCTCGCAGATCAGCAGCATCGATCCGGACTTCAAGTTCGGCTACTACATCGACCAGCTCCTCTCGGCGATCGACTCGAAGTGGACGCGGCCGCCGCTCGGCAACGAGGTGAAGGCGATCATCTCCTTCCGCATCCAGCGCGACGGCAGCCTCACCGACCTTCAGGTCGCCCAGTCGTCGGGGTACAATTCCTTCGACCTCGCCGCGCTACGCGCGGTGCAGAACGCGTCCCCCTTCGCGCCCTTGCCGAGGGCCTATCGCAACGACTCTCTGGGAGTCACCCTGATCGTCCGCTGACCCCAAGCCCGATGACCGCCATCGACCCCGAGGTGCCATGAGACCGAGATCCGCCATCCTGACCGTCCTCGCCTGCCTGCTCCTCGCCGCGCTGGTGCTCGCCGCCCAGCAGCCGCCCCAGCAGCCTCAGCAGCCGCCGGCGTCCCAGGACCAGCCGAAGAGCGTCACGATCACCCTCGACCGCGGCGTCCAGGCGCGGAAGATCAAGATCGCCTTCCCCGCCTTCCGCGGGCAGGCGGGAGGCCCGGGCCAGGAGCTCGAGCAGACGGTGCGGCACGACCTGGACCTCTCGGGCTACTTCGAGATCCAGGGGCCGGACGCCCTCTCGGGGCTGGCGCTCTCGGGCGACGTCCAGAAGGACCTCCCGGCCTACCGCTCGACCGGCAACGAGGTCCTGCTGCTGGGCGACATGCGGATGGAGGGGGACAAGCTGGTCTTCGAGGGGCGGGTGCTCGACCTCGGCAGCGGCCAGGCGGTGCTCGCCAAGCGCTACAGCGGCCCCTTCCCGGTCAGCCGGCGGATGGCCCACACCTTCGCCGACGAGGTGATCCGCTTCCTGGTCGGCAAGCCGGGGATCGCCCTCTCCGAGATCGCCTTCACCTCGGACCGCGGCGGCGCCAAGGAGATCTGGGTCATGGACTACGACGGGGCCAACCAGCGGCGGATCACCAGCCACCGCTCGACCTCGATGTCCCCGGCGTGGAGCCCCAACGGTGAATCGCTCGCCTACACCTCGTTCTTCAACGGCCCGCCGGGGATCTATCTGGCCGAGATGAGCAGCGGCCGCAAGCGGCCGGTGGTCACCTCGGGCTCGTTCAACATCAGCCCCAGCTTCTCGCCGGACGGCCGCCGCATCGCCTTCGCCCGCTCGGTCGAGGGGAACGTCGAGATCTTCACCTCCGACCTCAACGGCGGCGGCCTGCGGCGGCTGACCAATTCGAGCGGCATCGACACCAATCCGGCCTGGAGCCCCAAGGGGGGCGAGATCGCCTTCACCTCCAGCCGCGCCGGCAATCCCGAGATCTACCTGATGGACTCGGAGGGGGCCAACCAGCGGCGGATCAGCTTCGAGGGGACCTACAACGACGGCGCCGCCTGGAGCCCCGAGGGGGACCTGCTCGCCTATACCAGCCGGCGCGACGGCCAGTTCCAGATCGCGGTGACCAACGTGGTGACCCTGGAGACGCGGGTGCTCACCTCCGGCCCGGGCGAGAGCCAGTCGCCGACCTTCTCGCCCGACGGCCGCAAGATCGCCTTCACCTCGCGGCGCGGCGGCGGCAATCAGATCTACGTCATGGACCTCGACGGCGGCAACGTCCGCCCGCTCACCACCGAGGGGAGCAACGACCTCGCCGACTGGTCGCGGAACGCGCCGGAAAAGTGACCGGTCGGATCGGATTTGTGATAGACAGGATTGGACGCTGTATCGACCCGAGATATTTGAAGAGGAGAGATCATGAGCCGAAAGTGGATGATATGGACGGTGGTTCCGGCCCTTCTGGTGTTCCTGTACGGGTGCCCCAAGAAGAAGCCCGCCACGCCGCCGGCCGACCTGAACGTCGAGACGACGACGGTCCCGGCCCCCGCGCCGACCACGCCGCCGACCCAGGAGGTCCAGCAGCCGGCGGCCCCCCAGGTCAACGACCAGAAGGAGGATCCGCTCCTGTCCTCGGACCTCCAGGTGGTCAACAGCGAGCTCCAGCGGCGCGGCTTCAGCCCGGACGTCTACTTCGACTACGACGAGAGCAACCTGAGCGACGACACCCGGGACAAGCTGTCGCGCAACGCCGACCTGCTGAAGAGCAACGCGCAGCTCGCGGTGACCATCGAGGGGCACGCCGACTCGCGCGGCACCAGCGAGTACAACCTCGCTCTCGGCGAGCGCCGGGCCAACGCGGTGCGCGACTACCTGACCTCGCTCGGCGTCGCCGCCACCCGCATGCGTACCATCTCGTACGGCAAGGAGCGGCCCGTCTGCACCGAGGAGGTGGAGAGCTGCTGGTCGCAGAACCGCCGGGCTCACATGGTGATCACCGGCCGCTCGAACGTGGGCTGAACGTGGGCTGACGGATATGAAGCGCCTGTATACCCTCCCCCTCGCCGGCATCCTCGCGGCGGCGCTCGCCGCCGCGGGGTGCGTCTCGTCCCAGGACATCGAGGGGCTGCAATCGCAGCTCTCGGACATCCAGCGGCAGATGCTGCAGCTCCAGAAGCAGGCCCAGGAGGCTCCCAGCAAGCAGGAGGTGGCCAACCTCCAGACCGACGTCGGCCAGCAGATGCAGGGCCTGCTGAAGACCGAGGCCGACATGCGGGTCAAGCTCCAGGACCTGTCGGGCCAGATCGAGGCCCTGCAGGCGAAGCTGGAGGACACCAACTACCGCTTGGCGCAGCTCTCCCAGCAGATCGCCGCCACCAACCAGGAGCTGAAGGGGTTCCGTCAGCAGCAGGCCGCTCCGGCTCCGGCCCCCTCGCCGTCGGAGGGTACCGCCGCTCCTCCCCCGCCGCCCCAGCCCCAGGCCGCCGCGGGCAACCCCGGGGCCGGGATCGACCCCAAGAGCCTCTACGACGCGGCCTACAACGACTACCTCAAGGGGAGCTTCGACCTCGCCATGCGCGAGTTCCAGGAGTATCTCTCGAACTTCCCCAATACGGACCTGTCGGACAACGCGGCCTACTGGATCGGCGAGTCCTACTACCGGCAGCGGCGCTTCCGGCAGGCGATCGAGCAGTTCGACCTGGTCCTGACCCGCTATCCCAAGGGGGACAAGGTGCCGAGCGCGCTGCTCAAGAAGGGGTACTCCTACCTGGAGCTCGGCGAGCGCTCGCAGGGGGTGGTGCAGCTCCAGCACGTCGTCCGGCAGTACCCCACGAGCGACGAGGCCAACCTCGCCCGGCAGCGGCTGCGCGAGATCGGGGTTGACGCGCGTCAGGGCGGGATGCTATAAAGCTTCGTCGCACTTCGGTGCGACTTGGTATTTTTGCGGAATCTCAAGGTAAACGACAACCTACGACCCAAGCGAGAGCGACGAAGGAAATATGGCGAACACCAAGTCGGCTGAGAAGCGGAACCGTCAGAACATCAAGGCGCGGGAGCGGAACCGCGCGCACCGCTCCACCCTGCGCACGGCGATCAAGAAGCTGCGCACCGCGGTGGCGAGCGGCGACGCCTCCCGTGCGCAGGAGATCCTGCCGGAGACGCTGAGCGTGATCGACAAGACGGCCCAAAAGAAAGTCATCCACGCGAACACCGCCTCGCGCTACAAGTCCCGCCTGGCCCAGAAGGTCGCCGCTCTCGGCGGCAAATAGCCTCATTCAGGGCACGGTTTCGCAAGGGCGGGGACAAAGGTCCCCGCCTTTTGGCGTTGGTCCTAGA
>JAICSG010000683.1 GCA_025937035.1 Thermoanaerobaculia bacterium
CGTGGGGTTCCCCGTCAGGCTGACGTGGCCGTCGTTCGCGCGCGCCCCCATCTCGGCCATCACCAGCGCGTACTCCCGGCCGTCCTGTGCCTTTTCCATGCGGGCGATGAATTCGGGCAGCGCGGCGTCCCAGTCGCCGGTCAGATGGAGATAGGGGAAGAAGTAGTGGAAGACGTTCCAGAGCTTGAAGACGGCGAGCAACCGGTATTCGGCCGTGGGCTCCGTCATCCCGTCGTAGCTCGGATCGCGCCGCCAGACCGCGTCCGGCAGGGTCGCGGCGGAGCCGGCCGGCGGCTTCGGCCAAGCCTCGCGGAGCAGCCGGAGCGCCGCTCCTTCCAGGGCGGAATCCCCGGCATCCGGCGGGAGCTCGACGTCCGCGCGCGGGCCGCTCCAGCCCGGCCGGGGCACGATCTCGGAGGTCCGTACGAGGGCCGTCCACCCCTCGCCCAGATCGACCGTCCGCTGCCGGACGCCCGCTTCGTCTCCCAACTTCCCGGCGGAGACGATCGCCCCATCCCCCGCGGCCTGGAGCGCCATGGCGACCGGCGGCAGCACCGTATCCCCGTTCACCAGGAAGACCACCCGCTTGGCGACGGCGCCCGCCGGCGGCGCGTAGCGCTCGGCCTCCCGGGTCTCGAACCCGGAATGATAGCCCCCGTAGCCCGGCCCCACCTGGTCGCGGTAACCGGAATGGAAGCGGTAGCGCTGCGCCGGCTCCGCCACCGGCCGGCTGGCGAGCGCGTTGGCGAGGTCGTGGAGCACGTACTCGGCGGGATACGGGAACCCCATCCCCCGGACGTCCACGATCACCGCCTTCGCCTGCGGCAGCTCCCTGGAGAGCGCCGCGCTCGCCGCCGCAAACGCCTTCTCGTCCATGCCGGCGTCCACGTCCGGCCGCAGATAGACGGAGAGCGTCCCGGCGTCCAGCCAGCGGAACGGCGCCGGCGGCTTGCCGGCCGGCGGGGGAGGCGACCGCCTCGGAGCCGGCTGGACCCGGGTGGCCGGATCGTCCAGAGCCGCGAGCATCGTCCGCACCGCCGCGGCGTACTCGTCCGTGGTCTTCGCCGCACGGACCCCTGGGAGGGCCCGCACCAGCGCCGCGTCCCAATCGATCTCCTTGTAGGCCAGATAGGGATGGAGATAGCGGATGGTCCCCCAGAGCTTCGCCAGGTGGGCCAACCGGTCGACGTCCGGGCCTCGAGCCGGAGCGGGGGCTTGGGAGAGGAGCGGAGAGAGCCCCGCGAGCAGCAGGACGAGCGGGCCCAGGATCCGGCGGACGCGAGGACGCATCAGAAACCTCCTTGGATGGGAGCGGGAATCAAACCGCCGCTGCGAGCGTATAGAGCAGAGTGTAAGCGAGCCGATGGAGAAAACGTTCATGAGAAGAATCCCCGCCCTCCTGCTCATCCTGGCCCTGACCGGCCTCCTGCCTCCGCCGGCCGACGCCTGCACCACCTTCTGTTTGCGGAAGGACGCGACCGCGGTGTTCGGCAAGAACTACGACTGGCACTTCGACGATGGTCTGGTGATGGTCAACAAGCGGGGCGTGACCAAGACGGCCGCGGTGCCTCTGCCCGTGCGAGCGGCGAAGTGGACCTCGAAATACGGCAGCGTGACCTTCAACCAGTTCGGCCGGGAGTTTCCCAACGGCGGCCTGAACGAGGCCGGCCTCGCGCTCGACCTGATGTGGCTGGAGGCGACGCGCTATCCCACGCCCGCGGGCCGGCCCGCCGTCGACGTCCTGGAGTGGGCCCAATACCAGCTCGACAACTATGCCACCGTGGACGAGGTGGTGAGGCACGCCGGCGACCTGGGCATCGTCTCGGACGGCAAGGTCCACTTCCTGGTGTGCGACAAGGGGCGGAGCTGCGCCACGGTCGAGTTCCTCGACGGCAAGCCGGTCGTCCATACCGGCGCCTCGCTCCCGGCGCCGGCGCTCGCCAATCACACCTACGAGGAGTCGCTCCGTTTCCGGGATGCCACGAAAAAGGAGGACCGGTCTCCGGCGGGGCAGGGCTCGCTCCAGCGCTTCGCCCGCGCGTCGGCCCGCGCCGAGGCCTTCCACGAGCGCGGCGCCGGCGATCCGGTCCGCTACGCCTTCGACACCCTGGACGACGTCGCCCAGGGCTCCTTCACCCAGTGGAGCATCGTCTACGACCTGAAGGCGGGCCGCGTCTACTGGCGCACCCGGCAGAACCGCGCCGTGCGTTCCGTCGCCCTCGCCGACTTCGATTTCTCGTGCGCGGCGCCGGTCAAGGTGCTCGACATCCACTTGGGGGACGGCGAGGTGGCCCGGCGGTTCGCGAATTACACCCCGGAGGCCAACCGCCGGCTGGTCAGCTCGTCCTACGGCAAGGTGCGGTCGGTGATCCCGGTCCGGCCGGAGGAGCTGGAGATGACGCTCGCCCAGCCGGGGCGGACGGTGTGCGGCACGGGGAAATAGGGTCTACGAAAACCGCGCGTAGAACCCGCCCGCCGCCGCCGTCTTGCGCAGAGCGTCCGACGGCCGGAAGCGGTCGCCCACGGAGGCTTCGAGGCGCTCCAGGGTGGCGATGATCTGTCCCAGACCCTCCTGGTCCGCCCAGCGGCAGAGGCCGCCGCGGAAGGGGGGGAAGCCGGTGCCGAAGATCAGCGAGAGGTCGAGATCGCCGGCGCTCCGCACCACTTTCTCCTCCAGGCACCGCGCCGCCTCATTGACCATCGGCAGCACCATGCGGTCGACGATCGTCCCTGGATCGGGGTGCTCGACCCGCGGCTGGAGCCCCAGGAGCGGGTAGACCGTGGGGTCCGGTCCCTTCCGCTCGCGCCCCTCGTAGAGATAGAAACCTTTGCGGTTCTTGGTCCCCAGCCGGCCGCTCTGCGGCGCCTTGTCGAGCCACTCGGGGAGGGGCAGGCGGTCGCTGAAGGCCTCGTGCAGAATGTGGGCGACCTTGGTGGCCACATCGATCCCCACCTCGTCGGTGAGGGCCATGGGGCCCATTGGCATCCCCCAGTCGGTCATCACGCGGTCGATGTCCTCGATCTTGTAGCCGGCGTCGAGCAGCCAGAGCGCCTCGGTCGAATAGAACATCAGCAGCCGATTGACCAGGAAGCCCGGGGTGTCCGAGACCAGGAAGGGGGTCTTGCCGTGCTTGCGGGTGATGGCGCAGACCGTGTTGACCGCCGCCTGATCGCTCACCTCGGGGGCGATCACCTCGACCTGCGGCATCCGGTGGAC
>JAICSG010001106.1 GCA_025937035.1 Thermoanaerobaculia bacterium
AACCCCTGCTACACTGAGCACCACCCACTCCCCGGAGGAGCCCCTTGCAGGACACGAAGGCTGCTTTCGTCTTCCAGAGCTGGAGCCTGAGCCGCTCCTGTCTCCTTCTCGCGTCCTTCGCCCTGGCGGCGTGCGGCAGCGTCCCTTCCCATCCGCCGCGGACGCTCGGGGAGCCGGCGCGGGACGAGTGGCTCCAGCAACGCCTGCGGGAGGCGGACGGCACGGTGCGGGACGATGCCGCGCGCGGCGCGCGGAATTGGGAGACCTGGGCCGCGAGCCACGCGCCGGCCAAGATCCGGGGCAAGGCAGCCTCCCCCCTGGGCGCGCGGTCCTGGCAGGAGATCGGCCCCCGCAACATCGCGGGCCGCGTGCTCGCGGTGGCCTTCGATCCCATCGATCCCGACGTCCTCTGGGCGGGGAGCGCCGGGGGCGGCCTCTATCGATCCTCCGACTTCGGGCAGACCTGGGCCCAGATCGGCGGGGACCACCTCCCGAGCCTCTGGATCGGCGCCATCGCGATCGATCCCAAGGATCCCAAGACCCTCTATCTCGGGACCGGTGAAACGAACAATCAGGCATTCGGCTATGGCGGCTTCGGCGGCCTGCTGAAGACGGCCGACGGCGGCCGGACCTTCACCCGGCTCCCGCTCCCGGAAACGGCCTTCTTCCGCGTCCTCGTCTCGCCCACGGATTCCAACCTCGTGCTGGCCGCCGGGCTGGCCGGCCTCTACCGCTCGACGGACGCCGGGGCTCACTTCACCAGGACCCTGGACGGGCGGATCTCCGATTTCGCACAGGACCCCAAAAACCTGTCCCGCCTCGTGGCCGTGCGCGCCCTGACGTCGACGACACCCCCGAACAGCGGCCTCTTCGAGTCGCTGGATTCCGGGGCGACCTGGCACTCTCTGGGAGCGGCGCCGCCGTACGGCGAGATGGGATGGGGGCGCTCGTCTATCGCCTTCGCGCCCGCGCCGTCGAAGACGGTCTACCTGGCCCTGAGCCCTTTCGGCGGGCCGGGCGGCGCGGGCTTCTACCGGTCGCCGGACGACGGGAAGACCTGGGAAGCGGAGGTCCTGGGCTCCGCGCAAGGGTACCGGGGCGTCACCACCTACGGCTCCGATCTCGCCGTGGCGCCCGACGACGAGCGCTTCCTCGCTCAGGCGGACGGATACGACGTCATCGTCTCCCACGACGGCGGTCTCCACTGGACCAGGCCCGGCGGCGACTGGCACTTCGACACCCACGGGATCGCCTTCCACCCCCGCTCTCCCAACCGCATGATCCTCGCCACCGACGGCGGCGTCGCGGTCTCCAGGGACGCAGGAGCCACCTTCTGGAAAGCAGACCTCGGCTTCCCCACGGTCCAGTTTTATACCTGCGCGATCGGCCTGTGGAATCCCGTCTCCCTCTTCGGAGGGACCCAGGACAACGCGATGGCGATCTACCGCGGCGACCCCGGTGGCGCCTGGGACCACAGCTTCCCTTCCCCCCTGGGCGACATCACGGCCATCAGCATCCATCCCACCCGGACCCAGGAGGTGCTGGCCGCCACGGTCGGGGGACTGGCGGGAGGAGTGGACATCGGGCTCAGCCTCGACGACGGGCGCAACTGGGAGAGCTCCCGCCAGGGGTTCGCGAAAGACGAATTCGGCCCCTGGCTGACCCGGCTGGTACGCAGCCCGCGCCACCCCGACCAGGTCTACTTGGGAGGACGCTATCTGACCGCCTCCTCCGACGGCGGCCGGAGCTGGCAGCCGAGCGTGGTTCGCCCCCCGGACGGCCAGCACTTTCCCAGGATCGCCGACCTCGCCGTCTCCCCCGCCAACGACGCCGAGCTCTGG
>JAICSG010000883.1 GCA_025937035.1 Thermoanaerobaculia bacterium
CGATGACCTCGTCCAGCACCCGATGGAAGACCTCGGAGGAGGCGTCGAGCGGCTCCCCCTCGCCGATCAGCCCCTGAGCCACCGCCTCGCGCTTGACGTCCGAAGCCCAGACGGTCTGACCGTCCACTTTCGCCGCCGCCTGATCGCCACGCTCCGGCGGCGCGGACTGGCCCGAAGCCCTGCTGCAGGCCGAGGTTCCCAGCGCCACGGCCAGCGCGAGGCCCGCGAGAATTGCAAAGCGGAAGGGCTTGGCGTCCGCCATCCAATGATCCTTCGTCTGAAGGGAGACTGCGCCCACAGGGCGCGCGCCGTCCCTAGCCATTTGCGCCGTCGGATGCAAAGGTTAGAGCGAGCGTTCAAAACGGCCCGTTACCGCCGGCGAAGACCATTCTTGTTGGAAGGATCATTTCAGATGCGCGAAGCCGTCGTCGTTTCCTATGCCCGCACGGGCCTGGCGAAGTCCGGGCGCGGTGGGTTCAACATGACCCCCACCGTCTCGATGGCGGCGCACGCCGTGAAGCACGCGGTGGCGAAGTCCGGCGTGGACGGCGCGGATATCGAGGACGTCTTCATGGGCAACGTGGCCCACGGCGGGGGCAATATCGCCCGCCAGGCCGGTCTGCTCGCGGGCCTGCCGGTGACGACCTCGGGCGTGACGGTGAACCGCTTCTGCTCCTCGGGCCTGCAAACCATCGCCATGGCGGCCAACCATGTGCGCAACGACGGCGCGCCGGTCGTGGTGGCCGGCGGCGTGGAGTCGATCTCGATGCCCAACATGGGCGCGGGCAAGGACAACTTCGATCCGAAGCTCACCCAGATGCACCCGGCGATCTTCATGGCGATGATCGACACCGCCGACATCGTGGCCGAGCGCTACAAGGTGAGCCGCGAATACCAGGACGAATATTCGCTGGAGAGCCAGCGCCGCATGGCCGCGGCCCAGCAGGCGGACAAGTTCAAGGACGAGATCGTCCCGATGCCCACCCGCATGAAGAAGGTCGACAAGGCCACCGGCGAGGAATCGATCGTCGATTACGTGGTCACCAAGGACGAGTGCAACCGGCCGGACACGACACTGGAGGGCCTGCAGAAGCTGGAGCCCGTGAAGGGGCCGGGCAAGTACATCACCGCCGGCAACGCCTCGCAGCTCTCCGACGGCGCCGCGGCCGTGGTGATCATGGAGGCCAAGGAGGCCGAGCGCCGGGGCCTGCAGCCGATGGGCGTGTTCAAGGGCTGGGCCGTCGCCGGCTGCGAGCCGGACGAGATGGGCATCGGCCCGGTGTTCGCGGTGCCGAGGCTCCTGGAGCGCCACGGGCTGAAGGTGGACGACATCGACCTGTGGGAGCTGAACGAGGCCTTCGCCTCGCAATGCCTCTACAGCCGCGACCGGCTCGGCATCGACCCCGAGAAGTACAACGTCAACGGCGGCTCCATCGCCATCGGCCACCCCTTCGGGATGACCGGCGCGAGGCTCGCGGGCCACATCCTGCAGGAAGGCAAGCGCAGGGGCGCCAAGAACGTCGTGGTCTCCATGTGCATCGGCGGCGGCATGGGCGGCGCGGGTCTGTTCGAGGTCTTCTAGGACTGTTCCCTCCCCCCGTGGGGAGGGTCGACGAAGCGAAGCTTCGGCGGGGTGGGGAAGTGGGGAGCATGCTCCGGGCGCGGAGCTTGGCCCCGGCTTCCCCACCCCGCTCGCCGTTCGGCGAGCTGCCCCTCCCCAGGCAGGGGAGGGAAATGCCCGGCGCAAGCCACCCCGCCGCGTTGACACTGAGGGGGGGGCTGCTTAAGTCTCGCGCGCCCTCAAATGTCGGGCTTTTTCGGGCCGGACGCGACGGCCGCCGCCCTAAATTCGGACCTCCCCTTGAGCATCTTCGAACGGTTCTTCGGCTCCTCCAACGACCGCAAGGTCAAGGGCATGATGGCGCGCGTCGTGCGCATCAACGCCCTCGAGCCCAAGCTCGAAGCTCTTTCCAACGAGGACCTTCGGGCCAAGACCGGCGAATTCCGCGAGCGGCTGGCCAAGGGCGAGACCCTGGACGACCTCCTGGAGGAGGCCTTCGCCCTGGTGCGCGAGGCCTCCAAGCGAACGCTCGGCCAGCGGCACTACGACGTTCAGCTGGTGGGCGGCATGGTGCTGCACCAGGGCGGTATCGCTGAGATGCGGACGGGCGAGGGCAAGACCCTGGTCGCCACCTTGCCGCTCTACCTCAACGCCCTGGCCTCGAAGGGCGTGCACCTGATCACCGTCAACGACTACCTGGCCCAGCGCGACGCCGAATGGATGGGCCAGATCTACGGGTTCCTGGGCATGGTTGTGGGGAGCATCGTGCATGGCCTCAGCCAGGGCCAGCGGCAGGCGGCGTTCAACGCCGACATCACCTACGGCAAGATCTTAGAGTTCGGCTTCTTCTAACTGGGTGTCATCCTGGTCTACGACG
>JAICSG010000205.1 GCA_025937035.1 Thermoanaerobaculia bacterium
AGCGTGGCCACCGCCTGCCCGGCGCCGCGATCCACCCAATAGACGTTGACGCTGGTGTACGGGCTCTGGATCGCCTCGCCATAGAAGACCAGCCCGTCGCCGTCCGCGGCCGGCTGCCAGGCCACGTCCTGACCCGCGTGGCTCAGCCGCAGGCGGCCGCCGCGGACTTGTGCCGAGGTCTCGTCCAGGGAGATTCCCAGAGCGCTGGCCAGATCCTGGGCATGGACCCGGACCAGGCCGGACCGGCTCACCTCGACCCGCGCCCGGCGCGTGGTGGAGGTAGACGTGCCGGCGCTCACGGGAGCGGCCTTGGCCCTCTCCGCCGCCCTGGTAAGACGGGGTGACACGGCCTTGGCCGTGGCGGTGAAATCGCGCTCCCCATCCTTCGCCAGCCCGGAGGGGCGCTCCCGCTCCACTGTCACGCGGTAGGGGCCGAAGACCTCCCGCTCGCCCTTCTGATCCACCTCCACCAGACGGTAGGTCAGCTTCCCGCCGCGGGGAGCGCCGGAGTCGATCAGGCGATAGCGGCCCCCGGGGAGCTGCGCCACGGCCGGCACGGCCCGCTCGGAGACCGGGAGGAACCGGCCGCTGGCGGGATCGAGCCGCTCGACCTCGAAGGCCACCGTGCCCACCTCGGCCGCGGTCTCCCATTCGAGGGCCACGCGGCCGTCCTCCTCCCGCGCGGCGAAGGAAGAGACGCGGGCCCAGGTGGCTTGGTTCGACACCGCGAAGCTGCAATTCACCGTCTGGCTGGTCTTGGCCACCTCGTCCGACCAGGAGCTCGAGGGCCCGGTGTTCGACCAGTACATCGTCACCGTCTGATTGATCGTGGTGCCGCTCGCCACGGTGGGATTCACGTAGAACTGGTAGGTCATGCTCGCCGACTCGTTGGGCCCGATGATCCCCAGGCTGGTCCCCGAGGCGGTGGTGTTGCGCGGCGTCCACACCACCTGGCTGTTGGTGGTGTCCACGGTCACCGAGCCGCTGGTGGTCTCGGTCGGGGTGGCCGGCGAGGAGGCGGTGCTCAGCACCTGCCCCTGGGACGAGCTGTAGCCGACCTTGAAGCGCAGGAAGCTCCCCGTGCCGCACTCGAAGCGCTCCGTCGTCGTGGAAGGGGTGGTCGCCGTGCAATTCGGCACCGTGTTGGTGAAGCTCACCGTGCAGGCCGAGGACTGCCCCGGCCGCACCGGCGTGGGGGTACAGGTGCAGGCGGGAGCGATCCGCGGCATCGGGATGTCCGAGTTGAGGATGGCGCAGTCGCACTTCGCGCCGGTGCCGGGGTGGACGGTCGACTCGTCGGTGCAGGTGCCGCCCGGCCCCACCTCGCGAGCGCTGTTCCCCCAGGTGGCGCAGGTGGGGACGTCCACGAAGCCGTCCGGCTGGGAGGCGCCGCTGGCGTTCACGTTGTCCGTGCACTTGATGGTGACCGGCGAGGTGAACTTCATGAACACGTCGGCGCTGTTACACATCCCCTTGACCAGGTCGCCGCAGGTGTCGCCGTCGTCGTTGTAGAACGGGCCGCTGCCGCCCGAGAGGTTCAGGGGGCCGCAGGTGTTGACCCCCGCCGTGGCATAGACGGGCTTCAGCGCCTCCACCGCGCACTGCTTCCCGGCATAGGCGTTGGGTGTGGGATCGTCCGAGCCCAGGTAGTCGTAGACGAACATCCCGATGTCGTAGCGGGTCTGGCCGCTGGTGTTCTGCAGCTTGGCCCCGAGATAGATGCTGACCGTATCGCTCGCGTTCAGGCATCCGCTGGTCTGATCCCCCAGGCCGACCAGGATGAAGGTCACGTCATTCGCCGTACAACTGTTGCCTGGGGAGAGCGGGGACTGGAGATTGGCGACGCACTTCGAGTTGGTGATCGCCGCCTCCGCCGCGCCCGCGAGAAGGAGCCCGAGGCCGAGGGAGACGAGGAGAGACCGCCGGATGTGGAAAAGAGCCATAGATCAGACCTTTCGAAAACAGGCCGCGCGAGCGGCGGAACAGCGCTGAGACGGAATTCGACTGATCGTAGCACAGTCAGGGGGCTCCCGGCGGCCGTGGTATGTTTCAAGACCGCAAGCCGGAGCCATGCGGAAAACGGCGATCCTCCCTCTCCTTATTGTGCTCTTCCTCCTGGGCGCCTGCGGCCGGGGCACCCCTGAGCGCATGAACGTGCTGCTCCTGGTGGTGGACACCCTGCGCGCCGACCATCTGAGCCTCTACGGCTACCCCCGGCCGACCAGCCCCTATCTCCGGACCCTGGCCCGGGAGTCGGTGGTCTTCACGCAGGCGCGGAGCCCGGCCGGCTGCACCTTCCCCTCCGCCAACTCCCTCCTGACCTCGCGCGAGCCGTCGGTCTTCCTGCTCCAGCCGGGCGGCACCATGGCGATCCCGGCCACCGTGCGCTCGCTCCCCGAGATCCTGCGCGGGCACGGGTACTCCACGGCGGCGGTCTCGGCGAGCCCGATCGCCCGCGCCACGCCCTCGTACATCAACGCCGTGGGCGGCTTCGGACGGGGGTTCCAGACCTTCGACGAGGAGTGCCTGGACCGGCACGCCCGCTGTCTCAATGACAAGGCGGCCGGGCTCCTGCGGACCCTCCCCCAGCCCTGGCTCCTCTACCTCCACTACATGGAGCCGCACGCCCCCTACCGGCCGCCGCCGGATTTCCCGCGGCGGTTCACGCAGGACCCCGGCCACCCCCGTCCGCTCGGGATCCACCCCTGGGCCTGGCGGGGGGAAAACTGGCCGGTGCTGCAGCGGATCTACGACGGCAAGACCGAGCTCGACTTCACCCCGCGGGACCTCGCGTACCTGCGCGACCTCTACGACGAGGAGATCGCCTACTTCGACGCCCAGCTCGCGGAGCTGGTTGGCCGCCTGCGCGAGCGCGGGCTCCTCGACCACACCCTGATCGTCCTCGCCGCCGACCACGGCGAGGCGCAGCACGAGCACGGCGGCTACGGCCACTGCCGGAGCCTGGCCTGGGAGACGGTCCTGCGGACGCCCCTCCTGATGAGGATTCCAGGGGCCGCCCCCGGGGTGCGCCGGGAGCTGGTGGACAACCTCGACGTGGTGCCCACCGTCCTCGACTATCTGGGGCTGCCCGGCGACGGCCTCGCCCTCGACGGGGTGAGCCTGCGGCCGGCGATCGAGAGGGACCGGCCGGTCCAACGGCTGGCCTTCGGCAACCAGGGGGACACCCGCACCGTCACCGACGGCACCCGCAAGCTGAGCTACGACCTCGCCACCGGCACCGGGCGCCTCTTCGATCTCGCCGCCGACCCCGGAGAGACCACCGACCTCGCCGCGCGGCGCCCCGAGGAGGCCCACCGTCTGGAGGCGGTCCTCCTGCGCTGGATGAAGAGCCGCGAGAGCCCCGCGGGCCCCCTCCTCTCCCGCCGCCGCGCCCGGGAGCTGGAAAAGCAGCTCCACGCGGTGGGGTACCTCTAGCGCCGGCGGCCGTTCTTCTTCCGCTTGCCCTTGCTCGCCTTGCGCTTGGCCGGGCGGGGAGGGGAGGCGGTGCGCTTGCGCAGCCATTCGAGCGCGCCCTCCGTCTCGGCCCAGGTGTCGCGGGAGAGATCGAGATAGAGCCCGGCCTCGTCCTCGCCGGACGGGGAGTAGAAGTCGCCCCGGGGCGGCGGATCGAGGCCGCCGAGCAGCAGGCCGGGGACGAAGCGGTTGAGCTGGATCGCCTTTTTCAGCGCTTTGCGGACCGCCGGGGAGTCACCGTCGCGCCGGAAGAAGAGGAGGGCGCGCGGAAACTCCAGCAGGGCCCCGTCCTCCGGATAGGCTTCGACCAGCTTCCAAGCCTCCTCGTCCCGCCCGAGCTCGATCAGCAGGTTGATCAGGCTATGACGAATCCCCTGGTTGTCGTTGGGATTCAGGCGCAGCATCTCCTGGTAATGCTCCACGGCTTCCGCGAGCCGCTCCTGCTCCACCAGGACCTTGGCCAATCCGGCGCGGGCCCGCATGTAGGGCCGGGTCTCCAGAATTCCCCAGAAGTGACCGGCCTCCTCGAAGGCCTCGGCTCCCATCGCCCGTTCCCCGGTGGCCATCCCGAGCTCGTACAGCCGGGCCGCGGATTCGAGGTCGGGAGCGTTGCGGGCGAGGAAGCTGTAGGCGTCGGCGCAGTCCGGCCAGACCTCCAGAGCCTGGCGGGCGAGGAGCACCGCCCGGCGTCCCCGGGCCCGATAGGCGCGCTCGAGCAGATCCTCGGCGCGGTCCTGGGAGGAGGCCTCCTTGGCCGGAGGCTTCCCCATCCCTCGCATGGACCTCTCGAGGGCGCGCATGACGGAGAGCGGCTCCGGGACGGGTGCCGGCTCCTCGTCCGGCTCCAGAAGCCCCGGCAGGCTGAGGATGAAGCGGACCTCCCCTTCAGCCGTGGAGACCTCTTTCTCCCAGCGGCCGGCGTCGAGGTCCTCCTCGGCGGTGGCGGCCAGGGCGGCGAAGAGCCCCTCGAAAAAGGCGAGCTGGCGGCGGTCCGGCCTGTGGAGAGCCCCGCGGTCCGCCAGAAGCGCCACGGGCAGGAAGCCCTCGCCGGCCCAGGGGAGCCCATGACTCTGCCAGATCTCGACGTCCCCGGCCGGCGCGATCTCCGGCGGCAGGAGCTCGACATCCCAGAGGCCCAGGCTCCAGGTCTCTTCGGCCGCATCGGGATCGTCCTCCGCGTCCTCCAGGAAATCGTCGTCGTCGAGCTCATCGTCCCAATCCTCCTCATCCTCCTCGCCTTCGGCGAAAGCGGCCTCGAACGCCTCGGGGTTGGGAAAGAAAGTCAAATGAGGAGCGGACCGTCCGCCGGCATGGGAGAGGACGAAGAAGCGGAGCTCCGCTCCGGCGTCCGGAGCCTCGATCCGGATCAGGTCCTCGTCGCTCAGATGGCGCCATCCGGACGCGGCCATGAATTGGGCGGCGGCCCGGGCCAGGGCGCCGAGGCGGTCGAGGGTGACGCCCGCGCCGGTGAGAGCGGCCGGACGGGCCTCCTGCTCGGCCAGGCGTTGCGGAAGAATCTCCAGAAGCTCTTGCAACAGCGGCAGATCGGTCTCGACCTCGACCGCCACGCCTCGTGGCGCGAGCGCGCCCTCCAGCGCGGGGGCCCACGCCGGATCGGGGATCTGGACCCGCCGCGGACGGGTGCGCCACCTCCTGAGGGCTTTGGAGACCACGCTCTCCACGAGACCGGGAATCGCCTCCTCCGGTCCCGGCTCTGAAAGGAGAAAGGGCTGCGGGCCCCGGCGCACACAGAACGCCATCCACGCCCGGCAGACCTCGCCGTCGCTTCGGGTGGTCCATAGGGGGAGACGGGCCGCTCCCACCTGCCAGGTCTCGGCCGAGCCCCCCGTCCGGGCCGCTCCTCGGTTTTTCGCCATCCGGTCTCCTCTCGGCGGTTCCGGCCGCCAAGAACGAACGGCGCCGATTATGGCATGGGAGGGCGGAATTTCAGGCCACAAACCGGAGAAACCCGGACGCCTCCGGCGGCCGCGCGATCTCCGAATGGGAAGGGGAGAAGACTCCGGTCCGCTCCAGCACACCACCTCCGAGACGGTGACCTCCTTGCCTCTCCCCTGCTGGGAGCCCCCGTCCCCGGAAGCCTGCCGGGAGCGCGTCGAGACCCTGGTCCCGATGATCCGAGCGGCTGGCACCTGATCGCGAGCCGAGACGAGCGGCCTAGAAGCCGACGCCCTGGCCGCCGGGCTCCAGGCCTGGTTCCGCCTCTGGGTGGCGGAAGGCTTTTTTCAGGCGATCCCCTGAGCTTCCGGTCCGGCCCTCCCGGATTTCCAGAGCGCCCTCGCTTCCGGCGACAGCGCCCTCGGGGTTTCCCTCTCCAGCTCTCGGAGGGCAGTCCTTGCCCCATGAGATTCCGGGTCACCCCCTCAGAGGGCAGCCGCTGCCCAGCGAGATCCCGGACCGTCCCCTCAGAGGGCGATGGCTGCCCTGTGAGAATTTCATCGGCCCCCTCGGGGGGCAGGCGCCGCCCTCCGAGATCCCCTCCCTCCCCCTCGAAGGGCGACCATTGCCCTCCGAGATCCTGGAAGCGCCCCTCCGAGGGCAGCGGCTGCCCTCCGAGATTTCCAGGCGTTCCCTCGGAGGGCGATGGCTGCCCTCCGAGATCCCGGACCGTAATTTCAGAGGGCAACCCGCGCCCTCCGGAGGGCTGATCCAGAATTGGAGAGGGCGGAGGCGAAATTTGGGCTCCTCTAAGCGCCCGGCGCCTTCCCGTTGACCTGATCGAGCTCCCGCGGCACCTCCTCCGGCCGGGCGCGGACCCGGTAGTCGCGCCCCCTTCCAGAGCCTCCCTGGGACCGCCGGCGTCCCCGCCGGCCTTCAAGCCAGTCTTTTTCCCAAACCCCGAAAAACCCTATCGTAACCTACTGCCGGCAAAGGATTTGTCAAGACCACCCATTTTTTACGTCTTCAGTGGGTGTATGGGAAGAAAACTTCGCTACATCCCCGAAGGAGGCGCCCTGGTGGAGGTCACCTGCCGGACCTTGCACGGGCGCTTGCTGCTCCGGCCCAGCCCGGAGCTCAACGACCTCACTGCGGGCGTCCTCGGCAGGGCCCAGCGGCTCTATCCGGTCGAACTCGTGGCGTTCCAGGCGGTGTCGAATCATTACCACGCCCTCGTCTTCGTGAAGAGCGCGAAGCGGCTGGCCGAATTCGCCGGCTACCTGAGCTCGAACCTGGCGAGGGAGGTGGCCCGGCTCACCGGCTGGACGGGCAAGGTCTGGGAGCGGCGCTACCAGGCGATCCCGGTCAGCGACGAGGAGGAGGCGCAGGCCGCGAGGCTGAAGTACGTCTTGAGCCACGGGGTCAAAGAGAATCTGGTGGCCCACCTCCGGGAGTGGCCGGGTCTCCACTGCGTCCGCCACATCGTGGACGGCGAGCCGCTCACCGGCACCTGGTTCGACCGCACCCAGGAGCACGCCGCCCGCCGACGGAGGGGAGAGGACCCCGATCCGCTCCAATACACGAGCTCTGAGACGGTC
>JAICSG010000166.1 GCA_025937035.1 Thermoanaerobaculia bacterium
AGGCCTCGTGGGGGACCCCCTCCATCATCTCGCCGTCGCTGGTGTGGACCCAGATCCGGTCGTCGAACAGGGGGAAGCCCTCGCGGTTGTAGCGGGCGGCGCTCATGCGCTGGGCGATCGCCATGCCCACGGAGTTGCTGATCCCCTGGCCGAGCGGGCCGGTGGTGACCTCGACGCCGCGGGTCAGCTCGTGCTCGGGGTGGCCCGGGGTCTTGGAGCCGAATTGCCGGAAGCGCTTGAGCTCCTCGATGGGCAGGCCATAGCCGGCGAGGTGGAGGAGCGAGTAGAGCAGGGCCGAGGCATGGCCGCAGGAGAGGACGAAGCGGTCGCGGTTCGGCCAGTCGGGGTTGTCCGGATCGTGCCGCATGAACCGCGTCCAGATCAGGTAGGCGAGCGGCGCCTGGCCCAGCGGCGCTCCGGGATGTCCCGATTGCGCGGCCTCGACCTGATCGACGGAGAGGAACCGGATGGTGTTGATGGCGAGCTGATCTACGTCCTGGGCGGCGGCGGTCTCGGGCATGTGCGCTCCCTCCACGGTAGGGCCCTGCGGGCGAGGAGTAGTCTATATCGCGGCGGTGGGGAGAGCCGGAGCGCCCGTGGCCGGCCGGCCCCGCCCGGGCATGAATGCCTGGGCTACGTGGAAAACGAAAAGCCGGCTGAAGCCGGCTCCGAAGTCAGAGCCGCTCCTCCAGGAGCCGGGTTTACCCGGCTTTTCGGTTGAAGCGTAGCCCGGGCATTCATGCCCGGGCGGGGCCGGCGCGAAGAATCTTTTGACTCCCGGCCCCCATGCCCCTACAATACCGTCTCCCTGCCGGGCCTTTCGGAGAGGTGCTGGAGTGGCCGAACAGGGCTGCCTGCTAAGCAGTTGTCCGGGGTAAACCCGGACCGAGGGTTCGAATCCCTCCCTCTCCGCCATCGTTTTCCCCCTTGCCCCAGCTTTCGGCCCGGAGCTTGCAGCGCTCCGAGGCCGCTGTTGCCTTTCCTCGGAAGGACCTCCGGGGGTGAGCATGGGCAGACGGGGAGGGATTCCGATGTTTCAAGCCATCAACCCGGCCACCGAAGAGCTGATCCACGAGTATCCCGAGCACGACGAGCAGGAGGTCGAGCAGCGGCTGAAGGCGGCCGAGGAGGCCTTCAAGTCGTGGCGCCGCTTCGACTTCGCGGAGCGGGCGGCCCACCTGTCGAGCGTCGCCGACCGGCTGCGCGAGAATACCGACCGCCTGGCCCGGCTGATCACGGACGAGATGGGCAAGCCCCTCGCCGCTTCCGAGTCCGAGGTCGACAAGTGCGCCTGGGTGTGTGATTTCTACGCGGAGAACGCCGAGCGCTTCCTCGCCACCGAGACGGTGGGGACCGATGCCTCGAAGAGCTTCATCCGCTACGAGCCGCTGGGGCCGGTGCTGGCCATCATGCCGTGGAACTTTCCCTACTGGCAGCTCTTCCGCTTCGCCGCCCCCGCCCTGATGGCGGGCAACGTGGCGGTGCTCAAGCACGCGGCGAACGTCCCCGGCTCGGCGCTCGCCATCGAGGCAGTGTTCCGCGAGGCGGGGGTGCCGGAGGGCGTGGTGACCACGCTCCTGGTCTCCTCGGCGCGGACGAAGTATCTGATCAGCGATCCCGCCATCCGCGCCGTGACCCTCACCGGCAGCGACCGCGCCGGCATGGAGGTGGCCTCGGAGGCCGGGCGGTGCCTGAAGAAGGCGGTGCTGGAGCTGGGGGGATCGGACCCGTTCATCATCCTGGAGGACGTCGATCCCGCCGAGGCGGGCCGGCAGGCGGCGAAGGCGCGGACGATCAACTCCGGCCAGAGCTGCATCGCGGCCAAGCGCTTCATCGTGATCGACGACATCGCCGACCGTTTCGAGGAGGAATTCACCCGCGCGATGGAGGGGCTGAAGGTGGGCGATCCTCTGGAGCAGGGCACGGACGTGGGCCCGATGGCGCGGGAGGATCTACTCGACTCGCTCGACGATCAGGTGCGGCGCACGGTCGATGCCGGGGCCCAGCTCCGGACCGGCGGCAAGCGCCTGGAGGGGAAGGGTTGGTTCTACGCGCCGACCGTCCTCACCGGGGTCCAGCCCGGCATGGCCGCCTTCGACGAGGAGACCTTCGGACCGGTGGCGGCGGTGATCCGGGCCCGCGACGCGGCCGAGGCGATCGAGCTGGCCAACCGCTCCAAGTTCGGCCTGGGGGCCAGCATCTGGACGTCCGACCCCGCGCGGGGCGAGGACCTGGCGGCGGAGATCGAGTCCGGGAACGTCTTCGTGAACGGGATCGTGAAGTCCGACCCCCGCCTCCCCTTCGGCGGGGTGAAGAATTCCGGCTACGGCCGCGAGCTCTCCGAGGTCGGCATCCGCGAGTTCGTGAACATCAAGACGGTGTGGATCAAGTAAACCCTCACCCCTGGCGGATCGTCATCACCGGGCAGGGCGCGTACTCCACCACCCGCTCGGCGGTGCTCCCCAGCAACAGGTGCCGCAGGCCGGTGAGACCGCGAGTGCCCATGGCGATCAGGTCGGCCCCGCGCTTCTCCGCCTCCTCGGCGATGACGTGGCCGGGGTCCCCCTCGCGGGCGACCGTCTCCACGGTCAGCCCCTCCCGCTGCAAAGCCTGCGCGGCTTCGTAGAGCCGGCGCTCGGCCTCCAGGCCGGTGTCCTGGAGGTAGCGGATCGAGGTCGGGATCGGTCCATAGGCGGTGTATTCGATCGGCAGGTTGAAGACGTTGAGGAGGATCAGCCTGGCATCCTGCTCCAGCGGCGCCAGCAGCCGGTGGGCGGTGGTGATGGCCAGCCCGGCGGCGGGCGAGAAGTCGGTAGGGACCAGGATGGTGCGGATGGTCCGGTGCTTGCCGAGGTCGCCGGGGTGGACTGCCAGCACCGGGCAGCGCGCCCCGTGGACCACCCGCTGGGCGGTGCTCCCCAGGAGCAGGTGCCGGAGCCCGGTGAGACCGCGGGTGCCGAGGACGATCGCCAGGGGAGAGCACGCGTCGGCCCGGTCGAGGATCACCTGCGACGGCGTGCCGGGGAGGAGGAAGGTGGTGATCGAGATTCCCTTACCGGACAGCCCCGCGGCGGCCTCGGCCAGCCGGGTCTCGGCGGCGCGGATCACCTCTTCCTGGAAGTCGGTGTCGGCGGAGGGGATGTAGCCGGGGATCGACGGCGGGACGGTGACGGCGTGGATCAGCTCGACGCGCGCCCCCTGCTGGCGGGCGAGCTCGACGGCCCAGTCGAGCGCCGCGGCGGCGGTCTCGGAGAAGTCGGTCGCGGCCAGGATGATCGGGGTTGAGGTCTGCGGTTCCATGTCGTCCCTCCCTTCGGTCTCGACAGCATTCTAGACGGCCCGCCCCGGGGACCGCCCCGCGCCGAAGGGTGGGAGGCTCTACGCGGGCGGCCTGGCGCCGCGGCGAGCCGAGAAGATAAAGACGTGCTGGGAGGGGAGATCCTCGGTCCGGCGGACCAGCGTGAAGCCGGCGGCGGTCCACTCGGAGAGCACCTGCTCGACCGACATCCGGTGCTTGATGTTGATGTGGGAGGCGGTGTCCCCTTCGAGGCGGTACTCGACCAGGATCACGGTCCCCCCCGGCGCCAGGCAATTCCGGATGGCGGCGAGCATGGGCTCCGGCTTCTGAAACTCGTGGTAGACGTCCACCAGCAGGACGCGGTCGACGCCGTGCGCGGGGAGCTTGGGATCGGTCTCGGTGCCGAGCACAGGGATGACGTTCCGGACCCCTTCCTTCGCCGTGTGCTGCTTGAGGAGGTCGAGCATCTGGGGCTGGATGTCCTCGGCGTAGACCTTGCCGGTGGGCCCCACCACCTTGGCGATCCGACGGCTGAAGAAGCCGGTGCCGGCGCCGATCTCGGCCACGGTCATCCCCGGCTTGAGGTCCATGGCCCGGATCACCAGCTCGGGTTTCTCGGTCTCGGCCCGCCCCTCGCGCTCCAGCCAGTCCGCCTTCTCCCACGGCATCACGTTGGCCGGCTCGCGCCTGCTGGGAGCCTCGACGCCCGGGCTGCTCGCGCTGGCCGCGGGGTGCTCCGCGGGAGCCTGGGCGCAGGCGGTGCCGATCGCCACGAGGAGGGCTAGGAGCCAGGGGGCCCAGCGGAACGGTGAGAGGGGGCGGGGGTGGCTCATGCAGGTCTCCTGAGGCGAACGGTCTTCCTTTCGAGAACGGACCGGAGGGCTCGCCTCATTCCATTTCCAAAAGCGATCCTTACAATCGTGTCATGAGATCCCTACGCTGGATGGTCCTGCTTTGTTTTTTCATCGCTCTGGGAGGGCTGCCCCCCGCCGGGAGGTCCGCCAAGCTGGAGGGCCGCCCGAGCATCCTGGTCATCATGACGGACGACCAGCGGCTCGATCAGATGCGGGTGCTGTCCAAGACCCTGGCCCTGCTCGGCGCGAAGGGGACCACCTTCGACAACAGCTTCGTCGACGTCTCGCTCTGCTGCCCCTCGCGCTCGACCTTCCTCACCGGACAGTACGCCCACAATCACGGCGTGCTGGCCAACGGCGGACCGCACGGCGGGTACATCCATCTGGACAATTCGAACACCCTGGCCGTCTGGCTCCAGGAGGCGGGCTACTACACGGCCCACGTGGGCAAATACCTCAACAACTACGGGGCGGATTCCCCGGCGGTGCCACCGGGGTGGTCGCGCTGGTTCGGGCTGATCGATCCCTCGACCTACCGGATGTACGGCTATACGGTGAGCGACGGCGGCCGGCCGGTCGGCTACCTGGACTCGCCGAGGGACTACCAGACGGACGTGCTGGCGGCGAAGGCCGAGGAGATCCTCCGCTCGCGGGCGGGATCGGACCAGCCGTTCTTCCTCACCGTGGCGCCGACCGTGCCCCACCTGGAGCGGCTCGGCCATCGCCAGACGCCCCCGCGTCCGGCCCCCCGCCACCGCGGCCGGTTCGCCCGCGAGATGCTGCCGGTCGCGGCCTCTTTTAACGAGGGGGACGTGTCGGACAAGCCCGCCCATGTTCGCCGCCTGCCGCCGTTCACCCCGGAGCGGCGGGCGCTGACCACGGAGATCTACCGGGCGGAGCTCGCCTCGCTGCTGGCCGTGGACGACCTCGTCGAGCGCCTGGTGAAGACCCTGGAGGCGACCGGGCAGCTCGATCGCACGGTGATCCTCTTCACCTCGGACAACGGCTTTTTCCTGGGCGAGCACCGGATCCCCGAGGGGAAGTACCTGCCTTACGAGGAGTCGATCCGCGTGCCTCTGATCATCCGCGGCGGCGGCTTCCCGTCCGGAGCCCACGCGGCGCAGATGGTCTCGAATGTCGATCTGGCACCCACGATCGTGGCCCTCACCGACGTCAAGGCGCGCCGGGTGATGGACGGCCGGCCTCTGCTGCCGCTCGCCCTCGATCCCAAGCAGGGGAAGGGCCGGACCCTGCTGATCGAGGGGTACGGCCAGGGGAAGGGCAAGCCGCCGTTCGCCGCGGTACGCGATCCGCGCTGGTTTTACGCCGAATACAAGAACGGCGACCGCGAGCTCTATGATCTCCAGCGCGATCCCGCCGAGCTGCGCAGCCTGCACGGGGACTCACGCGAAGCGGCCATCCTCCAGGACCTCGCCCGCCGGCTGGCCCGGCTGCGGACCTGCTCGGGGGCCTCCTGCCTCTGAGGTCAAAGCAGGAGCGATCCCCACCACCTCCGGCTCTTCTGGAGCAGCCGGTGAAGATGCCTCCAGAAGGCGGTACGGCGCCGCCGGCGCAACAGGCGTATGGATCTCATCGCGGCGCTCTGATAGACGGACGGACGGCATAAGATTCGGTGCCCAAGGAGGCCCCCATGCGTGACGGATACCCGCTGGTCGAGCTGCACCGCCATCTGGACGGCAACGTCCGCATCGAGACCGTGCTCGACCTCTGCCGGCGGCACGGCCTGGAGCTGCCGGCCTGGACGGTCGAGGAGCTGCGCCCGCACGTCCAGATCCTGGAGCGCGAGCCGAGCCTGGTTCACTTCATCGCCAAATTCGAGCTCCTGCGGCGGGCCATGGTGGACTACGACGCCGTGCGGCGGATCGTGCGGGAGAACCTGGAGGACGCGGCGCGCGAGGGGATCGACTACATCGAGCTGCGGTTCAGCCCGTACTTCATGGCCGAGACGCATGGCCTCGACCCTTTCGGGGTGGTGGACGCCGTCTGCGACGCGCTGGAGGAGGGGCGGGGGACGATCCCGGTCAAGGCCAGGCTGATCGGCATCATCGCCCGCAACTACGGGCCGGAGACCGGGCGGATCGAGCTGGCGGCGGCCATCCGCGGCCGGGATCGCGGAGTGGTGGCGCTCGACCTCGCCGGGGACGAGGCGGGCTACCCTGGCGAGCTGTTCGTCCGCCACTTCCAGGAGGCCCGGGAGGCCGGGCTTCACACCACCGCCCACGCCGGCGAGGCGGCCGGGGCGGAGAGCGTCCGCCAGGCGGTGCTGGGCCTGGGGGCCGAGCGGATCGGCCACGGCATCCGGTCGATCGAGGACCCCGCCGTGCTCGACCTGCTCGCAGAGCGGGAGATCCCCCTGGAGGTCTGCCCCACGAGCAACCTGCACACCAGCACCGTGCGGGACTACCGCTCGCACCCTCTCCCGGCCCTGCTGCGCCGGGGCATCCGCTGCACCCTGAACACGGACGACCCGAGCATCAGCGGCCTCGATCTGGCCCATGAGTACCGGGTGGCCTCCGAGGAGCTGGGCCTCTCGGCGGCGGAGATCCGGCGGATGCAGGAGACCGCGGTCGAGGCCGCCTTCCTCACCCCCGGGGAGCGGGCGGAGCTGCTGGGGGTCTCCTGATAGACTTCCGGGCGATCTCAGCAAGGAGGGAAAGACCTGATGGCGAAGAACGGCATTGATCTTTCGAAGCTCTCGATCGAGGAGCTCCAGGCCCTGGCGCGGGACATCGAGACCGAGATCGTGACCCGCCGCGCGGCCGAGAAGGAGCGCGTCCTCAATCAGATGCGGGAGCTGGCGGGGAGCTTGGGGCTGACCCTGGAGGAGCTGCTGCGGGAGGAGCGGGGCGCGGGCTCGACGGCGCCGCCGAAATACCGCCATCCGGACAACCCCGGCCTCACCTGGTCGGGGCGCGGCAAGCGGCCCACCTGGGTCAACGAGGCGCTCGCCTCGGGCAAGACGCTCGACGACCTCGCTGCTTCTTAACCGGTGTAGGAATCGTCCTGCTCGATCTTCGACAGGACCCAGTCGAACTCGCCGCTGGTGATCTTGGCGCCGCAGTGCTCGCACTGGCCGACCATGTTGACGTCGAGCGGCGCGCCGCAGTTGGGGCAGCTCTTGTCGGCCCGCGGCGCGCCCTTGACCCCCGCGCCGCGGATCAGCGTCCAGTATTCCGAATAGAAGCGGTCGTGCTTGGGATCGCCCGTGACCACGTCCCCCGTGGCCTGGCGGACGGTGTAGTCGCGCCCCGAGCCCCAGAGCCGGATGGTCAGCGCGTCGTAGTGGCGGTCGCGCACGATCTTGACCGTCTTCCACTCGACGATCCGCATCCCCTCCAGGACGTTGCGCAGCCCCTGCTTCTCGTAGGCGGTGATCCAGTACTGGAGGTAGTCGAAGAGGCCGTCCGAGACGTAGGGCCGGGCGCCGCCGAGGTCCCGGCGGGACCACGCGGCGTTCAGCTCGGTATAGATGAGCTGCAGCCGGGCGTTGAGCGCCTCGTTGGTCACGCCGGGGTCCTCGCGCACCAGCTCGGCCCAGCGGGCGCTGAGCTTCGGGTGGAAGATCGTCGGCCAGTTCGTCCCCACCTCCTGG
>JAICSG010000259.1 GCA_025937035.1 Thermoanaerobaculia bacterium
CGCCTCGTCGCTCGACTTCGAGGCGGTCTACTGGATCCTAACCCCCGACTACGGTATTTACATGGACCGCCAGCAGGCGGTCAACCTCGGGCTGCTGCGCGCCTTCGAGCGCGAGGGGATCGACTTCGCCTCGGGCAGCCAGACCGTGCTGGTGACTCAGTCCAAGGAACGCCCGCTGAAAACTTCCGGGTGAATTCTTCGTAACAGCTTCCCCGGGGAGACCTGTGTCTTGAAAGGAGACCTCGTGCGTAGACTGATCTGGATGTCGGCCCTCCTGCTTCTCCTGCCGGAGCTGGCCGCCGCGCAATCCAAGGAGGGGACGCGCCTGCTGCGCTACCCCGACATCTGTGGCAATACCATCGCCTTCGTCTATGGCGGCGACATCTGGCTGGTGGACGCCGGGGGCGGCGTCGCCCGCCGGCTGACCTCGGGAGAGGGGGACGAGCTCGCCCCCAAATTCTCGCCGGACTGCCGGTCGATCGCCTTCACCGGCCAGTACACCGGCACCCGCCAGGTGTATGTGATCCCGGTGGACGGCGGCGCCCCGCGGCAGCTCACCTTCCATAACGACGTCGGCAACATCCCGCCCCGCGGCGGCTTCGACAACCAGGTGCTGGGCTGGACCCCGGACGGCAAGGAGATCCTCTTCAACGCCCACCGCACCCCCTACAGCGAGCGCAACGCCCGGCCCTATCTGATCCCGGCCGCCGGCGGCATGGAGACCCCGCTCGCCATCCGCGAGGGGTCGGCCGGCGTGCTCTCGCCGGACGGCAACCGCTACGTCTTCGCGCCGATCATGCGGGAGTTCCGCACCTGGAAGCGTTACCGCGGCGGGCGCGCCCCCGAGCTCTGGGTCTACGATCTCAAGAAAAACACCGCCCAGCAGATCACCGACAACCCGGCCAACGACTACATGCCGGTCTGGATCGGCGACACGATCTACTTCGTCTCCGACCGCGACAAGGTCGGGAGCACCTACATCAACAACCTCTTCTCTTACGACACGAAGACCAGGGCCGTCCGCCGGCTGACCAGCCACGACACCTTCGACGTCTACTGGCCGAGCAGCGCCGACCGCAAGCGGATCGTCTACGAGGACGGCGGCTGGATCTATCTCTTCGATCCCGCCTCGGGCAAGAGCAACCGGGTGGAGATCCGGGTCGAGGGGGACCTGCCGCGTACCCTCCCCTATTTCAAGAATGTGACGGAGGACATCGAGACGGCCACCCTCTCGCCCACCGGCAAGCGGGCCCTGCTCACCGCCCGCGGCGACGTCTTCTCGGTACCGGCCGAGAAGGGGGAGATCCGCAACCTCACCCAGTCGCCGGGCGTGCGGGAGCTCGCCGCCACCTGGTCGCCGGACGGCCGCTGGGTCGCCTACCTCTCCGACCGCACGGGCGAGTACGAGGTCTGGGTGCGGCCGGCCGACGGCTCGGGCGAGGAGCGGCGGGTGACCACGGACGGCGACGTCTGGCGCTTCCCCCTCTCCTGGTCCCCGGATTCCAAGAAGCTCGCCTTCGGCGACCAGAACCGCCGCCTCCGCTGGGTGGACGTGGCCTCCGGCAAGGTGACCGACGCCGACCGCTCGATGCGGGGGGCCATCCAGGACTACAAGTGGTCGCCGGACAGCCGCTACCTCGCCTACACCAAGAACGGCGCCAACCAGTTCCCGTCGATCTGGATCTACTCGCTCGACGACGGCAAGGCCCGCCAGCTCACCAGCGACCTCACCGCCGACGGCGAGCCGACCTGGGACCCCAAGGGGCACTACCTCTACTTCCTGTCGAACCGCGACTACAACCTGACCTTCAGCGGCTACGAGTTCGACTACGTCTACACCAACCCCACCCGGGTCTACGTGGGGCTGCTCTCCAAGGAGGGGCCGGCCCTGCTGCTCCCCGAGAGCGACGAGGAGGCCGCCAAGGCGGCCGCGGAGGAGAAGCCGGCCGCGGTCGAGGCCAAGGCGGCGGCCGAGAAGGTGGCCGACGAGGCCAAGGGCGAGAAGCCGGACAAGGCCGAGAAGCCCGGCGTGCGGGTCAAGATCGACTTCGACGGCTTCGACCAGCGGGTGCGGGCCATCCCGGGGCCGGCCGGCAACTATCAGGATCTCACCGCCAGCGACGACGCCGTCTTCTACGTGCGCGCCAACCCCGGCGGCGGTCCCGGCGGGCGGTCGCTCAAGATGTTCAGCTTCAAGACCCGCAAGGAGGACACCGTCCTCGACGGCATCGCCGGCTACGTCCTCTCCGCGGACGGCAAGAAGATCGGCTACCGCCAGCGGGACACCTACGGCATCATCGACGCCCGGCCCGGGGCCAAGCCCGGCGACGGCAAGCTCGACCTCGAGAAGCTGACCCTGCGCATCCAGCCGAAGGACGAATGGCGCCAGGAATTCGTGGACGCCTGGCGGATCTACCGCGACTGGTTCTACGATCCCAACCTCCACGGCGTCGACTGGAAGGGGCTCCTCGACCGCTACTCCCAGGAGCTCCCCTACATGTCCAACCGCTCCGACCTCGACTATCTGCTGGGCGAGATCGGCGGCGAGGTCTCCGTGGGCCATTCCTACGTGGAGCCTTCGGAGAACACCCCTGGCCCCAAGCGGGTTGACGGGGCGTTGCTGGGGGCGGAGATCGCCGCCGACCCCTCCGGCTACTACCGGGTCGAGCACATCTTCCCGGGCGAGAACTGGCATCCGGACTTCCGCTCGCCGCTGACCGAGCCCGGCGTTCACGTCCGGGTGGGGGACTACATCCTGGCCGTGGACGGCACGACCACCAAAGGGGTGAACAACTTCTACCGTCTGCTGGAGGGGAAGGCCGACCGGGTGCTCACCCTGCTGGTGAACGACAAGCCCTCCACCCAGGGTGCGCACACCGAGGAGGTCCGGCCGGTGAGCAAGGAGCAGAACCTCCGCTACCTCGACTGGGTGGCCACCAACCGCGCCAAGGTGGACAAGCTCTCGGGCGGCCGCATCGGCTACATCCACCTGCCGGACACGGCGGTGGCGGGCAACCGCGAGCTGTTCAAGTATTTCTATCCGCTCGCCAACAAGGACGCCCACATCTTCGACGACCGCTACAACCAGGGCGGCTTCATCCCGGACCGGATGATCGCGCTGATCTCCCGGCCGCTGCTCAACTACTTCGTGGGCCGCGGCGGGAACGCCAATCCGACGCCGCAGTTCGCGGCTCAGGGCCCCAAGGTGGCCCTGATCAACGGCCAGGCGGGCTCGGGCGGCGACGCCTTCCCGTACTACTTCAAGGAGATGAAGCTGGGGCCGCTGATCGGCACCCGCACCTGGGGCGGCCTCGCCGGCCTCTCGGGCAATCCGCCGCTGATCGACGGCGGCACCCTCACCGTGCCCACCTTCCGCATCCTCACCACCGAGGGGAAGTGGGCGGTGGAGAACGAGGGGGTCTCGCCGGACATCGAGGTGGTCGACGCGCCGGACGCCCTGGCCCGCGGCGAGGACCCGACCCTCGAGCGGGGTGTGAGATACCTCCTCGACCAGCTCGAGAAGAACCCGCCCCACAAGGTCGTGGTGCCCAAGCCGCCGGTGGGCGGGGCGGTGCACTGAGGAGTTGAGGGACCCAAGGGACGACAGGGACACCAGGGACTTCAGGGACGAGAGCAGCTCGCTCCTGGGTCCCTGGAGTCCCTGAAGTCCCTTGGGTCCCTGTTGTTCTTCACCTCATATACCGCTTGAACCACTCCACAATCCGCCGGTCGCGGTCCCGCCAGTGGAAGGGGAGGCCGTGGCTGTCCTGGGCGTACATGACCAACTCGTAGGTCTTGCCGAGCGCCTGGAGCTTCTCCGCCAACGCCAGCGCTTGGTCCTTGGGATTGGTCCGCCAGTCGGCCGTGCCATGGAGGATCAGGAGGGGGGCGTTGATCCTCTCCGGCCAGTCGACCGCCGAGCGCTCCCGCAGCAGGGCCGGTCCGTTGCGGGAGAACCCGGGGATCAGCTGGCGGTAGACGGCGTAGACCATCTCCGGGCGGTCCCGGCTGCCGGCGACGAGGTCCGCCTCGCCGCTCACCACCGCCGCCGCGTTGACGGGGGCCCCGGCCTTCAGCGCCAGATAGGTCTCCATGCCGCCCCGCGACTCGCCGAGGAGGAAGACGTTGCCCATGTCCACGTAGCCCAGGCTCCGGGCCAGCGGCAGGAGGTTGAGCACGTCGTGGACGTCCGCGCCCCCGAACTCCTCCCGACCCTCGCCGCCGTCGACGCCGCGATACTGTGAGCCGAGCACCACGAAGCCGTTCGAGACGTAGGAGTAGAACCCCTCCTCCTCCCACGGCGAGAGCTCGCCGAAATCGCGGTTTCCGCCCCGGTTGAAGAGGATGAGCGGGAGCTTCCGGCCCGCGGTGTCCTTCGGCTTCCAGAGATAGGCGGTGACCTTCAGCCCGTCGCTGAGATAGGTGAGGCGCTGGCACTCGAACCCCTGATAGGCCCGCCGGCGCTCGAATTCCTCCCGCGTGGGCAGGAGGGGGCGGAGGGCCGCGAACGGCTGCATGGTGATCCCCATCCGCGCCGCCTCCTCGACCTCGCCGCTATAGGCGCGCTCGTACCCTCGCAGCCAGCGCTCGTAGCTGACGGTGCGCGGCGGGCAGGGGGTGCTCTGGAGAAGCGTGCCGTCGGGCTGCGTCTGGGCCTGGGAGGCGAGGGGGAGGAAGAGGAGGGCGAGGAGGAGGGGGTGCTTCATGGGGTCTAGGCCCCTTCAACCTCCTTGCCAACCTGGATCGCCGGAGCGGGGGCGGCGCGCCGCCTCAGCACCGCCTTGATCCAGAGGAAGCCCACCGAGAGGAAGGGGAAGGCGTAGACCAGGGACCCGAAAGGCCCGAGGATGCCGTCCGGCGTGGCCTCGACCTGAGTGCTCATCTCGCCGCCTCCCGCGGAGCCGCTGAGGACGGTCCGGACGTGCCACATCTCCCCCTTGTCGAATTGGATCTTGGCCATGTAGCGGGCCCCCTCGTCCACGGGCTGGGGCTCGGCGTCGTAGAAGACCTCCGGCAGCCGATGGTTGAGCGGCTGGACGCCGATCCGCACCGAGGTCCGCGCGGGCGGCTTGTGCCCCTTGGGCGCGTCGAGGACCACGTAGAAAGTCGCCGTGCCGATGTCCGGATCGCTCCAGACCGACGCCACATAGGGGCCGACCTTCTGATCCACCTGCAGGGGAAATGGCGGCCCGTAGTGAGCCAGGACGGGCAGGCCGCCCAGAAAGAGGAGCAGAAAGGGGTAGACCGCCCGCCGCATCACATCCCTCCCATCGTGCCGCGCATCTCCATCGGCTGGCCCATCAGCCAGACCGCGGAGATCCAGAGGAGCAGGCAGAGGCCGGCCCAGGGGAGGAACGCCGCCACGGCCCGCGCCGGGGCCTCGCGGCCGGCGATCCGCCAGGCCACGAGAAAGGAGCCGAGCAGACCGAGCCCCAGGAATCCCATCTCCAGCGGATGCACCCACCCCGGAGAGAGGCCGCCGAGATGCCAGGCGGGTTTCCCCAGCAGCGGCAGCCCGAAATCGGCGAAGGCGCTCTGAATCACCGGGATGAAGGTGAGCAGGCTGGTGAACAGGTGGAAGCTGTAGTGGGCCATCCAGATCCCCAGCCCCAGGGGGACGAGGGAGTAGGCGAAGCGCGCCGCCAGGGGCAGGAGGGCCTGGCGGATTCGCGCCCCCCGGCGGGCCGTCCAGGCGGCGAGGCCCAGCAGGAGGGCGGGCTCGGCCACCAGGAGGAGCAGGAAGATCACGCCCAGCACCGGCGCCTCGTGGGTGGTCCCCATCCGCGCCGCCAGCCACGATTCGACGGCGTAGACCGGGCTGACCATGCCGAAGGCGTTCACCAGCGCGCCGAAGGTGAAGACCACGGCCAGCGCCGAGAGGTCCTTGCGTTGGGAGAAGAAGCCGACCCCGGAGCGGCGAGGATCGCTCCACAGCTCGCTCCCGGGCAGCCGGCTGGCCAGGGCGACGTTGTCGTGGGGGCAGGCGTGGACGCAGTCCAGGCAGAAGGTGCAGTCCATGTTGCCCTGCTTCCGGGGCTGGAAGAGCATCAGCTCGCACCCCCGCTGCAAGATGACGTCGGCCTGGCGAGTCCCCGTAATGCAGTCGAGGGTCTCACACCGGGCGCAGACGTCCGGATCGCTGACCTTGACCTCCAGGGGGGAGAGGGTC
>JAICSG010000897.1 GCA_025937035.1 Thermoanaerobaculia bacterium
ACTGGCCGCAGGTGGCGCCTGCGGATCGCCCTCGCCGTTTTCGCGCTCGGAGCGGTCCTTGGGATCGGGCTCTACATAGGGTTCGCGAAGCAGATCCACTATGCCGGCCACGCCCACACTTATCTGGTCGGCTGGTCGCGGTCGGGCCGCTGCGTGTGCTCCCAGGACGACGCCACCTGCATCCAGGAGATGATGGGCCTCGGCATCGATCTCGCGACCTGCTGGAAGGGCGTCTGGGCCGTCGAGCTGGCGATGACCCTCGCCTATCTGCTGGCTCTGGCCGGCGCCGGTACGGTGGTGGGCCTGCTGATGGTCCCGGCGGAAGCGCCGCGGGCGCCGGCGGCTCCACAGCCCCCGCCGGGATATCTCGATTTCGACGTCTGGATCGATCAGAAATCAGAGAGCACCTATCGCGCCAAGGCCTGGAGCGGCGCGGGCTTCGAGGGTACCGGGACCTTCACTCTCCCTCCGGGCCTCGCGAACGGCGCGCTCCGCCTCGCCGGCGGCGGCTCTCTCCGGGGCGGCCCCGTGGCCGGTGGCGCGGAGGCCTCCAGCCCGGAGCAGGCCGGGGGCGAGCTCTTCCGCACTATTTTCCAGGGTGAGCTTCTGAAAGCTTTTCAAGGCTGTCTCGCCAAGGCCCGGAGCGGGCCCGGCCTGCGCATCCGCCTGCGCCTCAACGACGTCCCCGAGCTCGCGGATCTCCCCTGGGAGTACCTGTATGACGCCGACGGCCCGGGCTTCCTGGCGCTCTCCGCCCGCACTCCGATCGTGCGCTACCTGGAGATGAGTGAAGGCCTCGCCACCCTGCTGGTCGAGCCGCCGCTGCGGGTGCTGGCCGTGATCTCGACCCCGCGGGGCTACCGGGAGCTCGCCGAGGCGGACGAGGAGTGGCGGCGTCTCGGCGGGGCCCTGGAGCCGCTGCCTCGCGATCTGATCGAGCTCGAACGGCTGGAGCGCCCCACCTTCGAGGCCCTGGAGGCGCGGCTGCGCGCGGGCCCGCCGGTCCACGTGCTCCACTTCGTGGGCCACGGCGGCTTCAGCGAGCTGCGCGGCGAGGGCGTGCTGGTGTTCGAGGACGGGAACGGCAACGGCGTGCCCGTGGGGGGGCCGAGCCTCTCCTATCTCCTGCAGGACCACCCGTCGCTGCGCCTGGCCGTGCTCAATGCCTGCAACGGCGCCCGCGCCTCCCGGGAGGACACCTTCGCCGGCACCGCCCAGGCGCTCGTTCACCACGGCGTGCCGGCGGTGATCGCCATGCAGTCGGAGGTCATGGACGAGACCGCCTGCGGCTTCGCCGAGAAGCTCTACCGGGCGCTCGCGGCGGGCCTGCCCATCGACGCCTGCGTGGGCGAGGTGCGCCGCGCCCTCGCCGCCGAGCGCAATCCGGAGTGGGGCACGCCGGCGCTCTATCTGCGGGCCACCGACGGGCGGCTCTTCGCCGTCGAAAGTGGAGGCCATCCCGACTAAACCGTCCCCGACGATCGGAGATCTATCAGGTTGTCGAGGTTTTTCAACGAAAGGAGAGCACGATGCTCAGCAACAATTCGAACGAACCGCAAGCTTCTCCGCTTCCAGATCCCAAGGCCACCGGCTCGGCCCAGACTCCGGTGATGGACCCGCATTCACCGATCGAGACGGCGTCGGGGACTGGCACGACCAACGACCCTACTGTAAAGGACACTCCGCCGCCGCCCTACACCGACCCCGATTCTCTCGTTTGAATTTGAAGAAGAATTCCACGGATCGGGCTCGCTATGTTCCCGCGGGCCCGGTCCGGGTCAGCGGGGGCGTTCTCCCCGCCACTCGCCCTGGAGCGTGAAACCGGCCCAGTAATAGGGTGCCCGCCAGCCCTTCTGCTGCCGGACCCAGCTCTGGGCCTTCTGCAATGCCGCGGCGGGCGGGAGCCCCTCCTTCAGGATTCCGCGATAGAAGCGCCGCATCAGCTCGACGGTCACCCGGCCGTCGTTGACATTCCACAGGCTCACCAGCACGCGCTCGGCACCGGCGTAGAAGAAACCTCGGGTCATTCCCATCATCCCCTCGCCGCGTACCTCCCGCCCCAGGGCCGACTCGCAGGCGCTCAGCACCACGAGGTCGGACCGGAGGCTCAGCTCGTAGATGTCGGCGAGGTGGAGGAAGCCGTTCGGCTCCGGCCGGCCTTGCGGATCGACCTGCGCGAGCGCCAGCCGGCCGCCTCCCGGCTCGGTGGCGCCGAACGAGCCGTGCGTGGCGAAGTGCAGGAAACGGTAATCCCGCAGAGGAGCGCTCAGGACCGCTGCCCGGCTCGCCTCCCGGCCCTGGACCTCGACACTGTCCGCAGCGGGCACCAGCGCCAGGATCGCCGCGGCCTCATCTCTCGTGTACGGAAGCGGCTTGAAGGCTCTGCTGGCGCCGAAATCGGG
>JAICSG010001155.1 GCA_025937035.1 Thermoanaerobaculia bacterium
ACGGAGCTTCCGCAAAAAGTCCTCGCCGCCACCCACGGAGGGAACGGCGCAGACCCCGGCGCACAACCAGACCGATTCGAAACAAGGAAAGGAAGGGACTCATGTCTGATCTGACCGGTTCCAATCAGTCGTTCGCAAAAGTCCTCGCCCACTGGGAGAGGCTCCTGGCCGGCGCGGAAACCAACCGGGACGACCTGCCCGCGTTGGAGCCGTACCGCGTCCAGCTCGAGGCCGCCTTGGCGGACACCAGGAAATTCCACGAGCGGCGGGCGAGCCGCGCGGCGGCAGCCCGTCAGGCCACGCGGGAGCTCCGGGCCATGCTCCGGCTCGGCCGCGATCTGGCGTCGCGGTTCGAGTCCGGCGTGCGGCTCCTGTATGGCCGGCGGAGCCCGAAGCTGGTCGAATTCGGGATGAAGCCGATCCTCCCCAGGGGCAAGAGGAAGAAGGCCCCCGCGGGATGTGGCGTGCAAGGCTGCCCCCTGGAAGCCACTCCCACCGTCAAGTAGGCCGTAGGCAACCGTGAGGTCCGGGGGCGTGGGGCAACACGCCCCCGGTTTTCCAGGGGACGCGCCAATTGTACTCCAAGGCGCCGGCCGAAGAGCGGTAAAGATCTTTCATTCTTGAAGTTAAAGCCGTTTCGGGGCCTGTCCCGCATCCCGCGGCCGGACGCACCCATAAGGGTGCCTGGCGCAGGTCCCTCTTTCATTTCAATCCAGTCGTGTCTTTTGGAGAATCGTCTTTGGATTACAGAGCCCCCCAGACGGAGATGGAGCTGACCCTCGCCGCGATCCTGCAGGAGGTCCTGGGGATCGAGCGGGTCGGCGTGGACGATAACTTCTTCGATCTCGGCGCCAGCTCCCTCCTGCTGGCCCGGGTGCATGAACGGCTGCAGGAGCGGCTCGGGCGGGAGATCCCCCTGGTCGAGGTCTTCAACCATTCCAACGTGCGCGCGCTGGCGGCCCATCTGGAGGCCGGGAGCACCCCGCCCCCGTCCCCCCGCTCCACGGACCGCACGGAGCAGTTGCGCCAGGGGCGCGACCGGCTGCGCCAACGGATGCAGAAGAGATGACGATGGCGCGCGACGAGATGGACGAGAGCGCGGCCGGGACCTCCGGCCTGAGCGGCCTGGAGATCGCCGTCATCGGCATGGCCGGCCGTTTCCCCGGCGCCGACAGCGTCGAGGAGTTCTGGCGCAACCTGCGGGACGGGGTCGAATCCCTGACGGTGCTCACCGACGAGGAGCTGCGGGCGATGGGGGAGCCGCCCGAGCTCTTCCGCTCGCCGAAGTACGTGCGGGTGGTCCGCTCGCTCTCGAATCCGGACCTGTTCGACGCCGGGTTCTTCGGCATCACGCCGCGCGAGGCCGACGTCATGGACCCCCAGCACCGGATGTTCCTGGAGTGCGCCTGGTCGGCCCTGGAGGACGCCGGCTACGATCCCGGGCGCTGCGACGGGGAGGTGGGGGTGTTCGCCGGGTCGCGGCTGAGCTGGTACATGATGAACGTCTACTCGCACCCGGAGCTGGTCCGCGCGGTGGGGGACCTGGCGACGCAGACGGCCAACGACAAGGACTATCTGGCGACCCGGATCTCCTACAAGCTGGATCTCGGCGGCCCCAGCGTGACGGTGCAGACCGCCTGCTCCACCGCCCTGGTGGCCACCCACCTGGCCTGCCAGGCGCTGTTGAGCGGCGAGTGCGACATGGCCCTCGCCGGCGGCGTGGCGCTGCGGGTGCCGAACAA
>JAICSG010000188.1 GCA_025937035.1 Thermoanaerobaculia bacterium
GGCGTCGAAGGTCTTGCACCGCCCGTCGGGAGACATCAGGCCGGACTTGGTCAGCTGCATGGTCGAGTCGGGCAACAGAATGAGGTTGACGCCGCCGGCGATCGCCAGCGATGTCTCACCATTCTGCAGGCTCTGGCACGCGAGGTGGACGGCCACCAGAGATGAGGAGCACGCGGTGTCGATGGCCAGGCTGGGACCGCGGAGGTCGAGCTGATACGAGATCCGGTTGGCGGCGATGCTGAAGCTGGAGCCCGTGCCCGCGTAACTGTCCATATTGCTGAGGTCCGACATCTGGATGCGCTTGTAGTCATCCATGAAGATCCCCACGAAGACGCCGGTCGGCGAGCTCGCCAGGCGATCGGGTCGCACCCCCGCATCCTCCAGGGCCTCCCAGGCCACTTCCAGGAGCAGCCGCTGCTGCGGATCCATCTGCACCACCTCGCGGGGGGAGATACCGAAAAAGCCGGCGTCGAAGAGATCCGCGTCCCGGAGGAAGCCACCCCAGCGGGTGTTCATCTTGCCCGACACGCCGGGATCGGGGTCGTAGTAGGCGTCGGCGTCCCAGCGCGACGGTGGCACCTCAGTGACGGCGTCGACGCCGTCTCGGAGGAGCCGCCAATAGGCGTCGAGGCTGTCGGCCCCCCCCGGGAACCGGCAGGCCATGCCGATGATCGCGAACCGCTCCGGGCGGAGCCTCTTGGCCTCCAAGCGGAGATTGAGCAGAGCCCGCTGGGTCTCGCTGAGGTTGGCCAAGCGGTCCGAAAGCTCAGTCATTGGGGACTCCTTCTTCTTTCCATCCGAACATCTCCTGCTGGAGGGCACGGTCCGCCTCATCCGGCGACAGCCTCTCGATGTCCCGCAGGACGTCGAGCAGGTCCTCGTCGTAGAGGGCCTGCCCCTGAGAGCTGCCGTTGCCGTTGGTCCCGCCGCCGAGATGGGCGGCGAGAGCATCGATGGTCGGAAAGTCCCAGGCCAGCGTGGATTCCACGGGGCGGCCCAGCCAGTCTCCCAGGTCGGTGGCCATCTGCACCCCGGTCACCGAATCGAGACCGAGCGAGGTGAAGGGTTTCGCGCAGTCGACTGCGGCCTCCGCGAGGCCGATCCGGGCGACGAGCCACTGCACCATCCACTCGCGAACCGTTTCGGAGAACGGCGCGGCTTCCAGGCGGGCCGGTGGCTCCCCGGGCTCCGGGAGAGCCCTTCCGGTCTCCGGCGGGCTCCACGGGGCCGCCGGCTCGGCACTGTTCCCGAGGGCCAACGGAGACGGCTCGCGCCGCAGCAGGGGATCGATGACATGGTCCTCGCCGGCCAGCTCTTGCTCCACGTCGCCGATGGCACCGGCCAGCTCCTCCAGCAGGCTCGCGGCCTCCGTGGGGCTCAAGAGGGCAGTCTCTTCGGGGCTTCCCTGGAGGGCCTTGCGCGCGTCCGCCTCGAAGCGCGCCCGGGCCCACTCGGCCGCGCGGCGGCTCGCGCCGGGTTGCGATTCGAGCGCCGCGAGCAGCAAGGCCGAGGTGGCCAGCTCGCCGGCCCGATGGTAGACCCAGCGCAGGGCAGCCACCCGGTCGGTCGCGTCCAGGCGGCGGGGAGCCTGTTCCCGGACTTCGGTGACGACCTCCTCCAGGCGGTCCGCAACGGCGGGCCCACCCGGGAGCTGCCGGAGGAACAACGCGATCTCGCCGCTCTGCAGGAGGCTCGCGCCGATGAACTGGTAGAGGGCCTCCGAGGGGCCTTCAAAGATCCGGAAGACCCGCGCGTCGCGCAGGATCTGCGGCGCGAGGTTCGTTTCGACGTATCCTCTGCCCCCCAGGCCTTGCACCAAGTGGTCGGCGGCCTGCCAGAGGGATTCGGCGGCCGCGGTCTTGAGCGCGGCGAAGACCTCATGCGGCACGGGCCTTCCTGCATCGAGGTGCGCGGCCGCGATGTCGGTCAGAGCCTCGGCAGCCGCCGCGGCTGCGGCCAGCTCGCCGAGGCGGGAGCGGGTGACCGGATGATCGAGGAGGCGGCCCGTCGCGACACTGCGCCGGTCGGCGTAGCGCGCCATGAGCTGGGCGCAACGCTTCATCCCGCCGACGCTCACCGCCCCGAGGAAGAGGCGGGAGAGGGCGATCGCGTCCTCCGCCACCTCGAGCCCTCCCCCCACGGTCCCCAAGAGGTCTTCCTCCCCCACCAGGACGTCGTCGAGGAAGAGCGAGCTCTGCACCATCCCCCGGAGCCCCATGGTGAGCGCCTCGGGACCCAGGCGGAGCCCACGGGCTCCCTGGCGCACGGCGAAGCCTGTGATGCCCCCGGCCCGGCCCGCCGCCGCAGGCGTCTGGGCGAAGACGTGGAGCACCCCGGCCCAGGCGGCGGAACCGATCCAGGCCTTGCTCCCCCGCAGCCGCCAGCCACCGTCGGAGGGAACCGCCTGGGTGGCGATCGCCCGGGGGTTCGAGCCCGCTCCCGGCTCGGTCAGGGCGAAGGCGGCGAAGGCCCGGCCCCGTGCCAGATCGGGCAACAAGGCCTGCCGCACGCTCGGGGTAGCATATCGCTCCAGCGGCCGGAGCCCCAGGCTGTTATGGCCGGTGACCAGACAGGCGAGGGTCAGGTCGATGGCGCCGAGTTGGGCCAGCACCCGCACCGTCTCACGGTGGGACAGGGCCAGACCTCCCTGGCTGCCGTCCACCCGCAGGCCGAAGAGACCGCGGTTGCCCAGGTCGAGGACCACGGAAGGCGGAATCGACCGCCGCTCGTCGATGAGGCGGGAGCTGACGCGCTCCCGCGCCCAGCCCCGAAGCCATGTCACGACCTCATCTGCCTTCTCCGTAGAAGGCCGGGAAACCTCAGGGGAACCGGCGGCCGCGGCCACCCCGGAGGCCGTCGGCGGCCGGCCCTCGGCCAGGCGGCGGCGCAGGTACTCGGATGCTGACTCGGGCGGCGTGGCCCCGGCCCGGGCGGGCGAGCGGCCCAGGACCCAGCCGCCCACCTCTTCGAGCTGCCCTTTGAGGAGCTCGGCCCGGCAGGCGTGACGCTGGACCTTGCCGCTGGACGTCTTGGGGAGGATCTTGGGCGGGATGAGGATCAGAGCGTAGACCTGCAGCTCGTGGGCTTCCGCCACTTCGCGGCACACGGTCTCGGCGAGCGCCTCGGCGTCGGCCAGGCCCGGCGTCCTCACCTCCTGCACGACGATGAGCCGCTCCTCGCCGTCGAGCTCCAGAGAGAAGGCCGCCCCGCAGCCCGGCCGCATCTGAGGGCTGGCCTGCTCGACCGTGAGCTCGATGTCCTGGGGATAATAGTTGCGGCCACGGATGATGATCACGTCCTTCAGCCGGCCGGCGATGTACAGCTCGCCGTCGCACAGGAACCCCAGGTCTCCCGTGCGCAGGAAGGGACCGCCGCCGGCGGCCAGGCGGGCTCCGAAGGTCTCCGCGGTGGCGTCCGGGTTGTTCCAATAGCCCTGCGCCACGCCGGGGCCGGAGATCCAGACCTCGCCGACCTCGCCGGGGCCGCGCTGTCGGCCGCTCCGGGGGTCGGCGATGACCACCTCGGTCCCCGGCACCGCCCGGCCGCAACCGACCAGCGTCTTCGTCCTCGGGGCCGGACCCGGGGTGGGGACCACTCTCCCCTCGGCCTCCAGCACGTCGCTGCGTACGGGGAGCAGGATCGGGTCGCCCCCGCCGGCCTTGGTGGAGACCAGGAGGGTCGCCTCGGCCAGGCCGAAGGCCGGGAAGAAAGCCTCCCGGCGGAAGCCGCTGCCGGCAAAAGCACGGCTGAAGGCCTCCAGGGTCTCGGGGCGGATGGGCTCCGCCGCGTTGTAGGCCACCTTCCAGCTCCCGAGGTCCAGCCCCTCGCGCTCCTCGGCGGGGATGCGATCCACGCACAGGGCATAGGCGAAGTTCGGGCCCCCGCTGTGGGTAGCCCGGAAACGGCTGATGGCCTTGAGCCAGCGGGCCGGCCGTTCCACCACGGAGGAGGGGGACATCAGGTACGACGGGAAGCCGGAATAGAGAGGTTGGACGATCCCATGCACCAGCCCGTCGTCGTGGAAGCTGGGCACCCACATCAAGGCAGCGCTGTCGGGGCTATACCCCCAGGCACGCTGGATCGAGTCGGAGTTGGCGAGCAGGTTGCGGTGGCTGACCACGACTCCTTTGGGGGTCGAGGTGGATCCCGAGGTGTACTGGAGGTACGCGACGTCGTCGCTCCTCGCGTCCCGCTCCCGCCAGCCGTCGGCTTCGGTGGGCTCGATCTGGTCCGTGGCGATCCATGCCAACGCTCCCAGCTCCGGCGCCTGCCTGGAGAGGGCGTCGGCCCCGGCCATGTACTGGAACGTGGTGAGCGCGAGGGCCGGCCGCGCGTCGGCGTTCACCGCCAGCAGGCGGGCCAGGGTCCTGCGGACCCGCCGCGAATCCGGGGGCGGCACGGGCACAGCGATCACGCCGGCATAGACGCAGCCGAAGAAAGCCGAGATGAAGTCGAGTCCCGGCGGATAGAGGAGCAGAGCCCGCGAGCCGGCCGGTACGGAGTCGGCCAGCACGGCCGCGATGGCGCGGGCCTGCAGGTCGAGGGCACCGTAGCGAAAGAGCGGGCCCGGCGCACCCTCATCGCCGAAGACGCCGGTCAGGTAGCAGAAAACCAGGCTGTCAGGCGTTTCCTGCGCCCGCGAGCGTGCCACGTCACAAAGGGAAGACCACTTCATCTACGCCTCCAGGCTCCAGCTCCTTCAACGCCGGCTGCCTCAGTCCTGGCGAATGGCAGCCGTTGGACCGAGGTGGACGGCCCGCCGGGCTGGGAGGTAGCAGACCGCCAGGACCACCAGGATGACACGCTCTTGGTCCGGCCCGCCCCGTTGGGACCAGCCAGCCGCACCTTCAAACCCACCTCCTGGAGAGCTGCAGAAGCTGCGTCGGAAAAGTAAGTCTGCGACACCTTCACCGAAAGAGACTAATTTAGGAATCACCAGTCTCTCCATATCTTAGGTGAGCTCCATGCCACCAAGAGGGACAAACTCGCCATGAGAAACATCCGGTTGGGACGTACAGGCGTCAAGGTGCAGGCCCATCGGCTTCGAAACGTCGAGCTGAAGCCGAGCTTCTACTACCAGTCCGCCCCGTGGCAGGAGCTGGAGACGGCTTTCGCGTGCCCCTTTCATGCCGGCTAGAGCTCTGACGCGAGCTTCTCCGCAAGCATGATCGTCGCGAGCGCGGGGTTCGCCCTCAGACACGCGGGAATCACCGACGCGTCGATCACGCGCAGGCCGTCGACGTCGACGACGCGAACCGCGCTCAAACCGCGTATCGCCGGGTGCTCGATCAAGTCGAGCAGCCGCCGCAGGCCGGCGCGCATCCGCTCCAGGTCGCACCGGTCCGACAGCATCCTCTCGTCGATGACGGGATCGACTGCCGCGAAAGCTCCTATCGCCTAGGGTGCGGCCGGCGTCTGCCCGCGAGACAACGCGCGGCCGGGCTCGCCTTCGACCCAGTCTACCGTGGTCACCCTTGGCCTAAGCGCTTGATCGACGCTTCCGTTTAACTTAGTATCGGCAGGCCAACAAGAATGCCGCCGTTGAGGCGTCTCTCAGCGAAGAGGGAAGGAGGCCCACGATGAAGATCGGATTTCTTGCGCTCGGTATGACCGCCATGATTGCCGTCGCCGCCATGTCAAGCTCCGTGGCGCAGCCTGCCACCAAGCCGTCGCCGCCAGCTGCCGGGAGGCCGTCGCCCGCTCCAGAGCTGGACCAACTAAAATATTTCGAAGGCGAATGGACCTGCACCGGCCAAATCCATGCCGGGCCCGCCAGGTCGCCACACGTGACGCAGGCAACGTTGCAAGTCAAGAAAGACATCGGCGGGTTCTGGTATACGGGACGCTACGAGGAGAAAACGACGGCGGAGAATCCCCACCCGTTCGTTTTCGTCTGGGCCTGGGGCTTCGACCGGAAGGCCAAGATCTTCACTCAGGACGGCTTCGACAGCTTCGGCGGCCACGGGCGCGAAACGTCCTCCGGTTGGCAAGAGGGCAAGCTGGCCTTCGCCAGTGAATCCACCTCCGGCCGCGACACGTTCACCAAAAAGAGCGATTCCGAGCTCGAGCACCGGGGCGAGACTCAAGCCCAAGGCAAGTCGATCGAGACGGATCGCGAGACCTGCAGGCGGACCGGGAGCTAGCTGGCCTGAGTCCCGAGCGGCGGCCATGTCACATTTGGGCTCTGGCAAGCACCTCAGATAGTGGGGTGTGGAAGTGTGCCGAATCAAGATCCCCACGAAGACGCCGGTCGGCTATGCTATGCTGGGGCCTCCGGGGGGGAGGCGAGGAGATCGCGCCAGGGGCTGGTTCCCGAAACCAAGATTTCGTCCTGAATTCGTTCACCGAGCTCCAGAGCCCGCCGGAGGAGGCTCCGTAATCCCTCCATTCCAGGGAGCGGGCGTTCCCCCCGCCGGATGGCCAGGATCTCATCCAAGACCCCGAAGTCCACGTCCGGAAGGATCTGCCGCACCTTGCCGGGAGCCAGCGCCTCCTCGGCCGTCGAGCCCAGGGCTGCGCAGACCAGGAGCGGCAAACCCTTCGACATGTCGACCAGACGCTGGAAGAAAGTGGCCTGTTGGCTCTCCGGCAGCTCGGGAACGTCGAGGAACACCGAAAGCGGGTACATGAACCGCTGGCTCAACGCGAAGAAAAGGCAGCTTGCCGCCGCTTCCGCGTCAGCACCCGGGGACATCTCTGGCCGGATGTCCACACCCGCAAGGAGCCGGCTCGACCGGGGCGAGACCGTGCCGAGCATGAACAGGCCGTCCTGGTCGGCGAGCTCGCCTTCTTCCCAGTAAAAGCACGGATGGCCGAACGGCAATCCGCTGCTCGCGGCGAGCTGGCAGGAATCGACGATCACCCGCAGGCTCCGCTCATGCCGCTCGCGATTCTCGAGTGTGCCGCGGCGCAAGACAACCGCGGCATCCAGAAGGTCGCTCTTGCCCGGCACCACCTGGTTGCGGCCCATGGAGCCCGTCAGGATGATGGACAGGAGATCGTCGCCTAACTCCTCCTCCATCCGGGCAGCGAAGGCATTCACGACCCGCCAGTAGTCCTCTACGGCAGGGCTCACGGCGGCGGATCCTCCAGCGCCTCGCTCGCGAGCAGCTTGAGGAAACGCTCCAGGAGCCAGCAGGCCTCATAGGCGGCGTCCTCCACGGCCTCCGGGGCGGCCTCGCGGCATTCCTCCAGGGCCTCGAGCCGTCGCCAGACCGCGGAGGTCCGCGCGCCCCCGAAGCGGGCCGTGTACCGTTCCGGCACCTCGGCCAGGTCGA
>JAICSG010000182.1 GCA_025937035.1 Thermoanaerobaculia bacterium
GCTGCGGAGCCGGCCCAGCTCGCGCAAGGCGGCATGGATGGACCTGATCCTCCTCTTGACCGCCATTCTGGTCCTCGCCTCCCTGCACCTTTTCCCAATCCGGCTGGTGGGCCCGCCGGAAGCCCCGCGGGCCGCCGTCCCTCTCGGCGCGGCGCTCGCGCGGGCGAGGGTGGTGTGCCATCTGCCCCTGGTGGTGGACCTCTTCGGAATCTTCACCTGCGGGCTGATGGCTTGCGTCTGGGAGTGAGGCTTCGTCGGGGCCGCTAGGAGGAGAGGCAGAAGCGCCGGGAAGAGGAGGAATCCCTCGCCCTCGATCAGTTCTGAGAACACCTGCCCTGCATCTGCACGCCTTGCGGCAAAATCGAGTGCCGCGCCTGACCCTCCCTCCGGTCCTTCGCCGGATCTCCCTGGATCGCCGAGCCGGCGGTCCCCTTGTACCGGAGCAAGAGGCGGCGCGCACCTTGATTTATAGGACCGTCGTGGGCTCCCTCCACGGCGGCCGGACGAAAACGGACGAGAAAGGAGCATGCCATGCGCAGATTCCTCCAACTGGCGACGGTACTCCTGATGGCGACGGTCGCGGCCGGGTCGCTGCACGCGACGGTCAGCACGCCGCACGCCATTCCGGCGGTTGCCGCCGCTCCGCAGGCCGCCGTAATCTGCGTCCTGCCGCGGTGCGACGGCTCCTACTGTCGGGCGAGCAACGGCTGCTGGGTCTGCTGTACGAGTTGACCGGCCGACCGGGGGCGCTGCATCATCACCTGTCCGGCGCCCGGTCCTACGTTCAGAGCGCTGGGCCTTCCATCTCCCCGCGAGCCCCAAGGCTCGCGAGGAGGTTCGGCTCCGCCGGCCCCTCAGGCCGGGCTGCCCATCACCCGCAGGGTCTTGATGAGATCGCCTTCGAAGGTGAAGTGGTTGGTGTTGAAGGGCATGACCACGCGGGAGCCGTCGGGGCTGACGATGGTCATTTTCTGCTCGGTGACCGCGCGGTTGCCATCGATGATGACCGCGAAGATCTCGGGCTCGATGTGCGGGTAGTCCTGGAAGAGCTTGGCGTAGAAGCCGCGGATGGCCTCCTTGCCGGAGAAGGGCTCCGGCGCCACCACGAAGGTGGCGAAGGCGTCGTCGGTGAACATCGCGACGACCTCCTCCAGTTGATTGCTGTGCGCATACTTGAAGTACTGGTCGACCAGCTCGGCGTAGTGCTTCCGGCTGTGGGTGGAGTGCTCTAGGGCCTGATCGTTGTCCTGCGACATGATGTTCTCCTCTGCTGCGGACTGCTGAAATCCTGGAAGCGACCGGCGCACCATGCGGGATCGCGTCGGAAGCGGGCTGTTACCGGCCCTGCCAGGGTACCCAACGCTTCGCGCCACCGGCTCCCCTCACCGTTTGAAGCCCGTGGCTCTCTCCGCCTTTCGCGCGATCAGCAGGTACCCCTTCGCCTGCGCCTCCCGCGCCAGCTCCTGGAGCCGCTTCTGGCCCGCGCCGTCTCCGGGATGCTCCTTGAGGCCGATCTCGCCCAGCACGAGCCTCGCCTCCAGGATGAAAGCCGGAGCGCGCGCTTTCTCCGCTCTCTCGCGCGCGGCTTCGGCGAGCTCGCGCGCCTTCGCGAGGTGGCCGGCGGCGGTCTCGACGCGGCCTTGAGCGAGAAGGACGAAGAGGTTGGGCTGGCTCTGCCGGTTCCCCTGGAGGACGGCGCGCGCCTTCTCGCAGTCCGCTTCCGCCGCCGCGGTCTGACCCAGAGCCACCTCGGCCAGGGCGCCGGTGGCGAGCGCCAGGGCGGTGTTGCCCGATTGGTGCATCGCCGGAAAGGCCTGGCCCGAGCTCCGGGCGAGCGCCAACGCCTCCGCCGGACGCCCCTGCTCGTTGCGCACCGACGCCAGGCCCAGTCCCGTCTGCGCGGCGGCGTCCTCCTCTCCCGCCTTCCGGTGGGCGGCGAGCGCCTCCTGGAGGAGGCGGTCCGCCTCGTCCAGACGTCCCTGGGCGAGGAGCACCGCCGCCAGGTCCTCCTGGCGCCGGGCCACGCCGCCGGGGTCGTGCAGGCTCCGGCTCATCTCCAGCGCCTCGCGGTAGCCCTGCGCCGCCGCCTCCAGGTCCCCCGCGGCCAGACGGGTGTCGGCCAGGGAGGCGATGCAGAAGGCCGTGTACTCGCGGTCGCCGATCTCGCGGCTGATCGCCAGGGCCTCGATCTGCATCCGGAGAGCTTTCTCGATCTCCCCCTGGTCGGCGAGGACGTTGCCGATCGCTCCCAGCCCCCAGACGACGGCCCGGCGGTCGCCGGTCTCGCGGCTCAACGCGAGCTCCCTTTCGGCGCTCCGCAGCGATTCGTCGACATCGCCGCGCATCCAGCTCGCGTTGGCGATGTCGCTCCAGACGTGCGCCTCCCCCTTGCGGTTGCCGATGTGCTCGAAGGTGGCGAGAGCCTGGCGGTAGCCGGCGAGCGCGCCGTCGTAGTCGCCGCGGTCCCCCCGGGCGTTGGCGATCCCCAACAGAGCGCGCGCCTCGGCGGTGGCGTCCCCCAGGGGGGGGAAGAGGCGGGGCGCCGCCAGGCGGGGGCCAGGAGCGGCCGGCTCCTGGCCGAGGCTCCCCTCGGCGCCGGCCTCTTCCAGCAGCGCCTTGCCCCGCAGCAGGTCGAGGTGCCGGGCGCGGGCCGTGGCGGCGGCGCGCCGGGCGCTCGCGAGCTGCCGCGGCCAGTCGGAGAGCGCGCCGCTGGCGGCGGCCTCGGCCAGGTCGAGGCGCGGGTCCTGGCTGGCCGGCGGGCGCAGCTTCCGCAGCTCGGCAATCACCCCCAGCGCGTCCGCCGCCTTGCCCCCCGCCGTCAGCGTGCGCGCCAGGCTCAGGCCGTATTCGAGGTTGTCCGGGAAGAAGGCGAGGAGGGAGCGGTCCGTGGTAGAGGCGGTCGTCCAGTCCTTCCGGGCTTCCGCGAGGCCGGCGGTGATCTCCAACTGCTGGGCGCGGCTGAGGCTCCCGGACAGCGCCAGGGCCCGCTTCGCCTCGGCCACCGCCAACGGATCGTAGCCCAGGGCCAGGAGCGCCTGGCTCAGCGCCACATGGGCCAGGGGGAAGGTCTCCTCGACCGCGACCGCCTGCTCCAGGAGCGGCCGGGCGCCCAGTGCGTCGGACTGTCGCAGCTTCTCCAGCCCTTCCGCGTACAGGCGGGCCGCCTCCGGATGGACCGGGAGCGCGGCGACGGCGGCGGCGGTCGTGTTTTGGGATGACGGCGGCTCCACCCCCAGACGTTTCCGGAGCCGGGCCGAGGCGTCGTCCACGAGGGAGAAAAGATGGCTCGCGGCGCCCGTCCCCGAGACCGTGCCGAGGGTCTCCCCCGTGGCGGTGCTCTGGAGGACCACGTCCAGGCGCAGGACCCCGCCGTCCGGACCCGGCAACGACAGGTACGAACCCTGGATCACGTAGTCGGCCGCGAGCTGCCAGCGGGCCGCGGCGAGCGCGTCGCGGCCCAACACGCCTGGCGCCGGCGGCAGGGAGCGGGCGAGCCGCTGGGCGTCGGCGCCTGGGACCAGCCGCAGCCGCTCGCCAGCGGCGAGGTCGGCGCTCATCATCTCCGTCAGCGCCGTCGAGAGCCACTCGGAGTCGCTCCGCCGCGACAGGTTGGCGAAGCCCAGCACCACCACCGAGGCGCGCGCCGGCGCCCCGGGCCGGCCGGCCAGGAGCCGGGACGGCGGACGCGCGTGGGGGAGGAACGTCGAGAGGGTCACGAGGAGGACGAGGATCGCCACCGCCGCCATCCCGGGGAGGAGCCCGCGAGGGTACGGCGCCCACAGCGGATCGGGAAGCGCCGGTGGAGGAGGCCCGAGGGTATCTTCTTCCGCCGGCGCCGCCGGATCGAGGCGCTCGACCGGCGCCACGAAGCGGTAGCCGATCCGCGGCACGGTCTCGATGAAGAGGGTCTCGCCGCCGGTCTCCGCGAGCGCCTTGCGGATCAGCCAGACGTTCTTGGCGAGGGTGCTCTCCTCGACCACCGAATCCGGCCAGAGCTTCGCCAGCAGCTCCTCCTTGGGGACCAGATGGCCCGCCCGCTCGACCAGGTAGAGCAGGGTATCGAAGACCCGCGGCTTGAGCGGCACGGCGGCGCCGCCGGCCAGCAGCCGGCGCTCCCGGACCTCCAGGGTGTGGCTTCCGAAGCGGTATCTCTCGGGCTCGAGCTCACTCAATCCAATCGTCTCCGGCCACGGCGAACGAACGGCGAAGAAACGGGGAACGTTCGCCCAGGACAATCTTAGCGTCTGGGCCCTACTCTGCCCGCGAACGACAGAGGAGGAGGTTCTCATGCAACGAGCTTTCGACTCCCGGTCCCCGGTCCTCAGCGTGGCGAGCCTCATCCTGGCGCTGCTCGCCGCCACGGCCTGCCAGCAGGCGTCTCAGTCTTCGCCGGCGGGCTCCACCCAGACGTCGAGCACCGACTCCCAGGCCGCCCCGCAGGTGGCCTCGGGGGCGGCCGCGCCCACCGCCGCGCCCCCCCAGGTCCAGGTCTGCCAGCTCCTCTCGGCCGCGGAGGTGGGGGCGGTCATGGGCAGGACCCTGGTCCAGGACGGCTGCTCCTATGGCCTCGATCCCGCCGCCAAGGAGAAGGAGATGGCCGCGGGCCAGGAGCGGATGGCGGAGGCTTCCAAGCATGCCTCGGCCGGCGACATGAGCGGCTTCGCGAAGGGGATGATGCAGGCCCAGCAGAAGATGGGGAGCACCCTCGGAGATCAGATGAAGATCGATGTCGACGCCCGCCGCGAGAACCAGACCGAGGAGGACGTGAAGGCGATCTACGCCAAGACCAGCTCGACGGTGCGGGGCGCCGTCGCTCCCTTGCAACCCGAGCAACGCGGCCTCAACGGCCTGCTCCAGGGGCTCGACGAGGTGAGCGGCGTGGGCGACTGGGCCTTCGCCACCAACGTGGCCGCCGTGAACATGGGGATGGGCTTCTCGGAGCGCGGCCGCATCCTGGAGGCCCGCAAGGGCCCCTGGCGCGTGACCGTGAGCGGCACCGTGGGGCCCGACCCCGGCGCCGAGGCCCTCGACAACAAGCTGGCCGGCGTGGCCCGCGCCCTGATCGCCAAGCTCCCGGCCGATTGATCCCGGCCGCTGGAGCCAGGGCATCCAAGGAGGAATCCGATGAAAATGAGGAAAACCCACGGCAACCTGAGCCGGGCGAGCGCGATCGCCCTTCTGATCCTCACGCCCCTGGCGGTCCGCCCGGCGCGCGCCGCCGCCGTCGATCCGGCCTGCAAACCGGTGCTCGACTCCATAGCGAAGCAGTACTCGATGCCGGTTCACATCTATATGACGCAGGTTGCGGAGCTCCGCGGCGTCAAGCCCCGGAGCTCCGAAGCGATCTACGCCGGCGGCGCGATCTACGTCCAGGTGAGAGGAAAGTGGACGCGCAGCCCCATGTCGCTGGAGAGGATGCGACAGCAGCGCGAGGAGAATATTCGCAACGCGAAGTCGATGAGCTGCCGCTATCTGCGCGACGAGGCGGTTGGCGGCGAGGCCGCGGCCGTCTACAGCTCCCAGAGCGAGACAGAGGACACGAAGTCGAGCGCGACCCTCTGGGTCTCCAAGCGCACCGGCCTCCCCTTGAAAAACGAGATCGACATCGACAGCGGCGGTGGGCTGGGCAAGCAGCACGACTCGGTCCGCTACGACTACTCCAACGTGCGGCCGCCGGCAGGGGTGAGGTAGGCCTGCTTTGCCCAGATTACGGGCGTCCGCCCCGCCCGGGCATGAATGCCCGGGCTACGATTCAACCGAAAAGCCGGGTAAACCCGGCTCCCGGAGGGGCGGCTCTGACTTCGAAGCCGGCTTCAGCCGGCTTTCGTTTCCCACGTAGCCCGGGTATTCATGCCCGGGCGGGAGCCGGCCCGAGCCCCGTTTCTCCGATAGACTCCAGCCTCACTCTACTCGGAGGAGATCCCATGGCGACCACCACGCCCATGATGATTCGGGCTCAGGCGAACGGGGGGAAGTTTCTGGCCGACGACATCGGCGGCGCGGAGGTGACGGTCCGCGACGCGCGCACCGGCCGCTGGCTGGCCGGCGGCCGGGTCCAGGGGCCGGACTCCGGCACGCTACAACAAAGCTACGTTCCGAGCGCTTCCCGGTCGGCGGTCGTGACGCCCGGCAATCCGCCGCTCGTGCAGTGGCTGGTGCCGGGACCCACGACCTCCGGCCTCACCGTCGAGCTCCCCATCACCCAGCCCACGCTGCTGGAGGTCGAAGCCTACGGACCGCTGGGCGGCCTCCAGTCGGCGCAGCGGGTGGTTACGTACACCTGGGCCGTCCCGGGCGTGCCGATCACCCAGGGACCCGGCTTCGTCGTCGGGCTCCCCGGGCTCGTCGTCCAGGTCCAACAGCCGCCCACCCATCTGGAATATTCAAGCGCTCCCCAGTCCGTGCCGTTCGTCGTCAACGTCACCATGATGTGCGGCTGTCCGATCGGCAAAAAGCTGGCCTGGATCCCCGAGGATTTCACCATCACCGCCGCCGTCGAGCGGATCGGGTCGGGAGCACCCCCGGCGACCGTGTGCTTCAGCGTGCTCCACGATCCCAGCATCTCCCACGGGTCGTTCGAGATGAAGTCTCCGGGCTTCTATCAGGCGGCCATCACCGCGGTGCAGAGAAGCACCGGCAACATCGGCACCGGGACGGTGACTTTCTTCACCAAACCATAGGGTTGCTGCGCGCGAAAGCGCCGGGCGCGAGGTGCCGCCACCCGCACCCGGTTGGCTGAATCACCCCGCCTGCGGATAATCGATCTTCTGGCTCTTGTTGCCGCCGATCACCTCGATCCCCTTGGTGCCGAAATGGGTGATCGGTTTGTGGAGCGTGGTCGGGGGGACCACCGGGCCGGTGCCCGCCTTGGACGGCCAGTCGGGGCTCATCTTCGTCTCGACCACGAGGTAGGGGGCGTACTCCAACCCGTCGACGAACCCGGGACGGATCCTCAGGTCCCAGTTGAAGCCGGAGCTCTGGGCCACCACCTCCAGAACGGCGGCCGGGGCGCCGAGGACGTCGTAGACGTGCAGGCTCGCGGAGTCGAGATCGGCGAGCCGGACGAGATCAGCCACATTGACAGTGCTCATGACGCTTCTCCTCTTCACACAACGTTGCTGGTTATGGCCGCGCCGGCCTGGGCTTTCGCCAAGCGGGCGGACCGATGGAATTCGTGGCGAGGAGCCGGAGCTCCCTCCACACAACCCACACACGTTCAGGGGCTTGCGTCAGAGGGTTAGAGCAGAATCGATGCCAGAGCCCTGGCGGAATGGAAAGGCGAGAAATCGGAGGCGAGAGATTCATCCCCGCGACCCGGGTACCGTCTTTAAAAGGTTTTTACCGCGACGGATGGACGGCGGGTCTGGAGCATCCGGCAGGCCGACGTCGGCCGGCATCAATCCGACATTCGGCGACATAGTGGCC